>CAZCLL010000177.1:0-4101 GCA_964499555.1 uncultured Fastidiosipila sp. | reverse complement strand
CGTCACATAAATTCCGGATTTAAGCAAAAATCAACACGACACTTGCGGTGGTATATGGCTAAATGCCCCGATGATTCCAGATTTAAGCGAATATCAACACGATATCTGAGATGGTATATTGTTCGTTGTCTCATCTTTACTAGATTGTGAACCAAGCGGCCTCGAAGGACCTTGGACAGAGGGATATCGAGTCGAACATACAGCCAATGCAAAGGATCCATCCGCTAGCCTATAAAATAAATGACGAGTGTGGGTTCCACTTTCCAAAATCTGCCGATAGTGGTGAGCTGTCTACTACGCAGGAAGTTTCCTGCGGTAGAAAATCTCTTATGGGTGCGTTGTATCGGCTGATATCCACAGCGGCTGGTGAGTTTTGGATTTGAAGTGATGCTTTGGAGGGTAATCCTTGCGTTGATTTGATTCTTTGGGCGGAAGGGACTCTTGTATTCGGTGCGTGTTCGGCTTGATATCCCCCATTTTTAGTGAGTAGTAAGGAGTAATGTGGGTAAAATGAATGAATATCTTGTTAAGATGGTCAGGATCCGCAGGAATGCTCAGATTTCTGTTTGGGGATTGGGGATAAGGCCTGAATTGCTGGAATATACGGGGCTAAGATGCTCAAAAACACCCCGATCGGGAGGTTTTAAAGGTGATTAATGGGAAATGAAGCGATCAGTAATATGTTGAATTTGGATTGCTGCAGATCCTGACCAGTGTAAGATATTATTTAAATCCTAGAAGGGTGTTAAGTATGGTAGATCCAGTTTCTATCAGCAAAGGCTTGCCTACAGCCAGCACATATCGACAAATTTGTCGATATGTGCAGCGAGCTGGCCTCTCAAACGGCAGTGGCGGCTACAGCAATTCGCTGTAGTGTAGCGTTCCGCCAAAAATAACCAAAGTAGAAGGGCGGGAGACACGTAACGAATGCGGAGAGACTGGCGGGCGGCGGCTTTGGCAGAAAGAGTCGAAAGAGATGAAAGAGTCGAAGAATTCTTACAACCCACGGAGGGTGGAATCTGGGGTATAATTCCCGCATGAAAACGGTCGCTGTCATCTGTGAATATAATCCCTTCCATAATGGCCATCTGCACCAGCTGGCTCTGATTAAGGAGCGATTCGGCGAGGATGTGCGGGTTATTGCGTTGATGTCCGGGCACTTTGTGCAGCGCGGGGAGCCTTCTGTGATGAGTCGGGAGAGTCGGACGAAGGTGGCTTTGGCTGCTGGGATTTCGCTGGTCTTGGAGATTCCGCTGGCGTTTGCTACGGCGAGTGCGAGGGATTTTGCTGATGGGGCGGTGCGTCTGCTCTCGGCGACTGGGGTGTGTCGGGATTTGGTTTGCGGCGCAGAGAATGAGGGCTCTGGCGGGACGCTGAGACGGCTTGCTGGGATTCTTCATGAGGAGAACCTGGATTTTCGGACGAAACTTGCGGAGTTCTTGGGGTTAGGTTTGAATTTTCCGGCGGCGAGACAAGAGGCGATTACTGCGCTCTACCCGGATGAGGCGGAGAGCTTCCGGCCTTTCTTCCAGGAACCGAATAATATTTTGGCGCTGGAGTACCAGATGGCGATTCTGCGTGAGAATGAACGCCTGGCTGAGGCAGGTGTAAAAAAGGTGCTGACCCTCCACCTATTGCCCCGAAGAGGTGATGATCGAAAGGATGTGCCAGAGACGGCGGTCACGACATCGGCGACGGCGCTCCGGAAGATCTTGGCGACTGAAAACACGAGATCTGGCCGGCTCAAAGGGCTGGAAATGTTCCTGCCTGAGCAGAGCCTGGCTGCCTTGTTGACCACGAATCTGGTGCTGGCGGATCAGCTTACGGCTTCGATCGTAAGTCAGCTCGTCAGCCGAAGACCTGAAGAACTCACACCATATCGTTACCTAGAGACGGGGCTAGCCGAAAGGCTGATTAATACGGCAAACGAAGTGGCCTCGTCTGGCGCGACTGAAGATTTCTGGGCTAGCGCTACGACACGCTACTATCCACAAACGAGGATTAAACGAGCGGTGCTTTCCTGGCTTCTGGGCATGACCGAAGCGGATTGGCAGCAAATCCAAGCGGAAGGGCCTCTTTTCATCAGAGTTTGTGGCATGGATAAGCATGGGCGTTACCTGGCCAAACTCATGCGGAAAACCGCCTCACTCCCCCGCATCGACAAGAACTCGGATTTGCTGGAGGCTTTGGCCGAAACGAAAACCCAGCAGAACCTGGCCCTACGAGGCGAGGCACTCTACCGCCTTTGGGCGGGAAATACACAGACGATTTTTGACAGCTATACGGAGATTTTATAGAATCGATTGGATGATCTGCAACGAACGCGAGTAAGACAAGAACTCGAGCAAAGACAGAACGCAAGCAAAGACAGAACGCAAGCAAAGACAAGAACATTCGATCCATATTCGATCCATATAAGTATTATAGTGAGATAAAGATTCCAGGAGGAAACTATGGCAACAGAAAACACCCGGGAGAATGTAGTCGACACCTTAATGGCCAGAGGGTACATTGCTCAGAGCACAGACTTAGGCGCAGTCCGCGAGATGCTTGAGAAACCTGGTGTGCGCTTTTATATCGGCTTCGACCCAACCGCTGACAGTTTGCATGTCGGTCATTTCATTCAGATGATGATCTTAGCCCACATGCAAAGAGCAGGGCATGTGCCGATTGCTTTGATGGGCGGCGGAACCGGCATGATCGGTGACCCTTCCGGCCGTTCCGACCTACGAAAGGTCATGACCCGCGAAACCGTCGCTCACAACGTCGAGTGCTTCAAGAAACAGATGGGAAACATCGTAGATTTCAGCGAGGGCAAAGGCATCATCGTTGATAATGCTGACTGGCTTTTGGGCCTGAATTACGTTGAGTTCCTCAGAGAAGTTGGCGCGCACTTCTCGGTCAACCGCATGCTGACTGCGGAGGCGTACAAGATTCGCATGGAGCAAGGTCTCACCTTCCTTGAGTTCAACTACATGGTCATGCAGGCTTACGACTTCTACAGACTTTACCTAGATTACGACTGCAAATTGCAGCTCGGCGGCAACGATCAGTGGTCCAACATCATTGCGGGCGTTGAGCTCATCCGCAGAAAAACCGGCAAGAACGATGCCCAAGGCCTCACCACCAATCTCCTCCTCAACAGCGAGGGAGCGAAGATGGGGAAAACCGGTCGCGGCGCCGTGTGGCTCGACGAAGAGAAGTTCCCAGTTTACGACTTCTACCAGTACTGGCGAAACGTCGCAGATGCCGACGTCATCAATTGCCTCAAGCTCCTGACCTTCGTCCCCTTAGAGGAGATCGAGGCCTACGCCAAGCTGGAGGGCGAAGCCATCAACGAAGCCAAGAAGCGCCTCGCACTCGAAGTGACTGCGATCGTTCATGGTGAAGCGAAGGCCAAAGCCGCAGAACAGCAAGCCATCGACATTTTCGAGCAAGGCGGTCGTTCCGATGAAATGCCGACTACAGAAATCAGCATGGAAGATCTAGCTTCTGGCATCGGCCTTTTGGATGCTCTCTTCACAGCTGGTCTGGTCCCCTCGAAGAGCGAAGGCAGAAGAAATGTCCAGCAAGGCGGTGTAACGGTCAACGACGAGATCATCACTGATACCTACTACACGCTCGAAGAAAAAGATCTCAAAGACGGGGAAATCATCCTCCGCAAGGGCAAGAAAAAATACCATCGTTTGCAAGTGAAATAAATATGTCTTGCCTAGCGTGGCGTACGTTCATGAAGCCTCCATCCGTTTCGGATGGGGGCTTTTCTTCTGTTGGTCGTTGTTTCTTCCGTCCGCCCTCCGTCCGCCTCCATTCGCCCGGACATGAAAAAACACCCCTCAGAAAAGAGTAGGTGTTCTGTTCATTTCATTTTCTGTTTACGTGTCCCGATAAGCTCGGTGACATTGAAGCTTACTCAGCCTGTGCGGCCTTGTTCAGCGCCTTTGCCAATTGGGACTTATGGCGCGAAGCCTTTTGCTTGGAAATAAGGCCTTTAGAAGCAGCCTTGTCCATGCGGCTCGAAAGAGATTTCACAACATCAGCTGCGTTCTCATCCTGTTCGGCAACGGCAATACGGGCTTGCTTCAAAGACGTTTTCAGTCT
>CAZCLL010000176.1:0-4141 GCA_964499555.1 uncultured Fastidiosipila sp. | reverse complement strand
CCGCTTCAGGGCCACTATCCCCTTCGATTTCAGCCTGAACGGGATAAATTACCCGGTCAACGGCGTCCAGATCGAGGTGGACGGCGGCTACGAAGGGGCAGGATCCGTCAACCTGGTTGAGGCCAAGATCGGCAGCAGGAACAACATCAACCTTCGGCACCTCCTCTATCACGAGCTCTACTGGCAGAAACGGGTAGGCGGAATCAAACGGATCCGCAGTTTCATCTTCTACTACCAGGAGCCGTACTTCCGCTTCATTCCCTTTGTCGCCGACGGCGGCCGGATGTTCGCCGACCACTCGGCCGAACTCGCCTTCGCCTTCGCCGAACCGGAGGACCGATTCGACCTCTATGCAGTCGAGCCTCGGGAGCTGGACGACCTGGTCAACCTGGACGCGCCGTTCCCGCAGGCGGACAAGTTCGACAAGGTCCTGGCCATGCTGACCGCAATCGACAGCCAGGGTCCGGCGGCCAAGAGGGAGCTCACCCTCGACTTCGACATCGTGGACCGGCAGATCGACTATTACTTCAACACCCTCAGGTTCATGGGACTGGCCGAGAGCGACCGGGAAAACATCTGGCTCACCGGGCGGGGACGGAAAATCGCCCGGCTTCCGCACCGGAAGAAATTGCAGGAGATGGCGAAAATCATCTTCTCAGAGCCGATCTTCAACCGTGCACTGAAGCAGGGCGTCGATGCGGTTGATAGCGCATTGTTCAGCCGCTGGGGGATGGGCGGGAGCACCATACCCCGGCGCAAGAAGACGGTAAGGAGCTGGATCGAGTACTTCAGGGGGGCGTTGGAGGGGTTATTCTCGTAGCAGCTGAAGGAATTGACCCAGTCACACCATCATTGTTCAGAATCACCTGCAATCATCACATTAACCATCAATTCCATCCTCTTCCCAGGCTCGTCCTTCCTGTGCAAAGTGTATTCACAGGCATCACCATTTGAACCATCGCACTTCCTTGTGTCACCTCATCAAGTTATTTAGGCATTTCTTATTTTTTGTCTTGCATACAGCATAGCAGATGTTATATTTTCCGCATAAATTTGACTGGCACTGATATGCGTTACAGACATGCCAGCTGGGGTTACACCATGATCCGACAACCCGATAACTTCCTTGAATTACTTAAAGAGGTCCGGCGACAACTAGGGATTTCTCAGGAAGAGCTTGCACATGCTCTCGGGGTTAGTTTCGCCACGGTCAACCGCTGGGAAAATGGCAAGACCGTACCTTCGAAGCTGGCGCGAAACCAGTTTTGGTTGTTTTGCGAGCAAAAATCGGCCCAAGGCCTTCTATCGATTAAGAGGAACGAATGAACAGCAGAATATTCGTCCCTTCCCAAAACAACAGAGGCCCGGGTAATCGGCAAACAGTTGCTGCGCTCCGGCACCTCTGTCGGCGCCCATTACCGGGAGTCAATACGAGCGCGTTCCAATGCTGAATTTATCGCCAAGATCGAAGGCGGCCTTCAAGAACTGGAGGAGAGCTGTTACTGGATGGAATTACTGATCGAGGCTTCCATTGTCCCAGAAAACAAACTCAGCGAACTGCTGAAAGAAACCGATGAATTAACCGCCATCCTTGTAACCTGCGCCAAAAATGCGAGAAAAACCCGATGAGCGACAAGAGTAAAGATTCATCCTTCAGCCTTCACCCTTCATCCTTTCAGCGCGGCCAATTTCTTGTCTACGAAGCCGAAGATGGACGGCTGAAAATTGAAGTCCGACTGAAGGATGAAACCGTATGGTTAACCCAGGCCGATATGGCTCAACTGTTTCAGTGCTCCACCGACAACATTTCCCTGCATCTCAAAAATATTTATGATGAGGGCGAGCTTCAACCGGGAGCAACTGCCGAGGATTTCTCGGTGGTTCGTCAGGAAGGCGCTCGACAGGTGCGGCGCACGCTAACTTTTTACAACCTCGACGCCATCATCTCCGTAGGCTACCGGGTAAAAAGCCACGTCGCCACTCGCTTCCGTATCTGGGCCACCCAGCGGCTGAAGGAGTATATCGTCAAGGGCTTTACCCTGGATGACGAGCGGCTGAAAAACCCGGATCAGCCCTTCGACTACTTCGAGGAACTGACACGCCGCATTCAGGATATCCGAACTTCGGAGCGGCGCTTCTATCAGAAAATCACCGACATCTACGCCACCAGCATCGATTACGACCCGACGCTGGAAATCAGCATCAACTTCTTCAAAACCGTGCAGAACAAGATGCACTGGGCTATTACCGGCCAAACCGCCGCCGAGCTCATCCACTCTCGGGCCGATGCGGAAAAACCCAATATGGGCCTGACCAATTATCGCGGTGCCAAGGTGCGCAAGCAGGATGTGACCATCGCGAAGAACTACCTGAACGAGGATGAGCTGGCGGCGCTGAACAACCTGGTGGAGCAATATCTGATCTTCGCCGAGGGGCAGGCGATGCGCCGGATTCCCATGCACATGACAGACTGGATCGCAAAGCTGGATGCCTTCCTGAACATCAACGACCGTGAGATTCTGACCCATGCGGGGAAAATCTCGCACGAGATGGCGAAACAATTAGCGGAGGGCGAATACGAAAAGTTCAGCCGCAAGCGTACTGCTGAGCTGGACCGCATCGGCAACGACTTCGACAAGCTGGTTAAGCAGTTGCCGGTTAACAAGAAGGGGAAAAAGCCATGAACCTGACGTCCGAGGACAGGCGGCTAGTGGAAGAGTTGTGTCAACAGCACTGTGTAAGTGGCCCCATACCTCGGGGATGCGTAGGACTGCCAAAGAATGTCATGGCATTATCGATCTGGATGTTGTCCGGCATTCCTAATCGTTTCCATATGGCCCAGAACCCGTCCAGAATGTCTTGGCCGGCCTTGGTGAGAGACGAATGAAGCCCGCAACGGACAGTCGCTGTATCGACGACGTTAAGGCCGTAGAAGCGAATAGGCCCTTTCAGGTAGCAGGGGCCGACCAGATCAGCTTGGTGACTCTGGCTTGGCAGTATCGATGGCTACGCTGTCCCCTTGGCCTCATACTTGCCAGTACGTCGATGAATCAGGCCGTTCCGGCTGAGAATACGGTTGATAGTACGAAGAGAAGGCAATGGCTTAACGCCAGGGTCTTCAAGTTCCCAAAGAATCGCTTGAGCACCGCAAAACAGGTCCTGATTGTAAAGATTGAGGCGAACTATCTTGACGATATCTTCAATCTCTTTCGGTGTGCGGTTGGTGACATTCAGAGGCTGTTTTGACCTACTCTCGTTCCAGGCATCGTCTTCGTTAAGACGACGCTCGACCCACTTATACAGCCAGGACTTTGAGCGGCCAAGAGAGGCACAGATTGATTCCGGTTTCTCACCATTGAGAAATCGTTGCACCGCTAATATCCGTTGCTGCGTTATTTCATCCTTCATGAACACCCCCAGAATGGTTTCGGTGTTCATAGAAATACGTGATAGCTATTCGATTATCACAGAACTTTGTCCACGATGTTATGGCACATTATTTCGTCCACGATGTCCTAGCACTCAACAACTAGAGCTTAAGAATGTTAACCGGGAGCGTTCCTACAGGTACCCGGAGAATGTTTCCATGCTGCATATTACCCGGCCAATCGCCTCATCAAGTAATTCCAATTTACCTTCAAGTGAGGCAACATTCCCCGGCTCATCAAGATCCCGTTCCAATGTCTTGCACATGCCGAGTATTTCCGGAAAGGACAGGTAACCGGCGACTCCTTTGAGGGTATGTACGAGATTCTTCGCTTTATCGGTATCCCCTCCGGACAGCGCTTCCTCGATCTTGCAGGTAACAGACTGGTATTTTCCCGCAAATTCGCGCAATAGATCGCAGTACAACTCCCGGTCACCGCCCAACCGGCTAACTCCTGACGCAATATCAATACCCGGAAGCGATTGCGGCAGACTGCCTGGTAAGGCGGCAGACAACGAGTCGCAGGTATGGCGCCCGGCTTGACCTTTCTGTCCGTTTCCGAAACAAAGGATGGCGAGAAGATCCATCAGGTGGTCGACTTCCAGAGGTTTCGACAGGTATCCGTCAAAGTCTCCGGCAAGCAGGCGCTCCCGGTCTCCCTGCAAGGAATGGGCGGTCAGGGCGATGATGGGGATACGCTCTCCCTCCGCTTCA
>CAZCLL010000175.1:0-4171 GCA_964499555.1 uncultured Fastidiosipila sp. | reverse complement strand
GTATCTTATTATGCTTTCAGGTGAAGTTAAGAATTTCTTGATTTTGGGTTCTTGTTCGACGTGATATCCCTCAGATTCGAGTGTTGATTAGGTATCAAGGTGGGAAAAATCATTATATAACAAGTTAAAGTGGACAAAACTCGTCTCGATCCAAGATCGTGACGAGTTTTGGGCAGAGGAACGTAGTCAATTACTTCAAAATGACCCCGATCGGGTCGTTTAGGAGGTGTTTTGAGGGAAATAAGCTAATGAGTAATATGTTAAACTCGGATCGAGACGAGTTTTGTCCAGGTATCTTATTATGCTTTCAGGTGAAGTTAAGAATTTCTTGATTTTGGGTTCTTGTGCGGGGTGACATCCCTCAGAATCGAGTAAAAATTAGGTATCAAGGTTTGTATAACTGGTATATAACAAGATAAAGTGGTCAAAAAACGTTGTTGTACATGCTTATCATGTTATGTAATGCTCGATTTTCGAGGAGATGACCCCCATGAGGTCAGATTGGACCCCAAATGAGCTGTTTAGGGGGCGATTACATGAAATTTTTCTAACAGATAATATGGTCTCCATGGATAACGACAATTCCTGACCAGGATAAGATGTTGGCTATTATATTAACGAGCCAGATTTTTATTATTGTCTGCTTGTAAGCTGGCTTTATGAGTTTAGCGGTACTTTTCCTAGGGTGATCCAGGATTTATATAGATATCAACACGACGTTCTGGGTCGTGATTGAGATTGTACTCTTGCAGACAATTAGCCATAAGATGTGCTGGTCAGAATCGGCAATAAATCGGCAATAATCTACTAGTGAAGGCGTTTTCCCTGAGGTGAGAAGTAAGCGTAAACAGCCATATGGCCAATGGTTTTTCGCACGTAAGGAAATTGTTAACCCGTATGGGTAAAGCAGAGGGTATAGGCTTCAGAAAATCGTGTAAAATAGAGTAGAACGAAACAATAAAACATTACCTAAGAGAGAGGAAACTCTGGGAGGAAATATGCCTGTCTTAATTTATTCTGGCGGTATGAAGCTAGTAGGGAAGAGCGGGGTAGGCATGGCTGTGCGCCATCAGCAAGAAGCCCTTCGGCGTGCCGGGATCCAGGTTACGGATTCATGGCGAGAGGAATCTTGTGTCGTGCATATCAATACGGTGTTTCCGGATTCTTTTTTTGCAGCGATCCGGGCAAGGCTGAGTGGCAAAAAAGTGATCTACTATGGCCACTCGACGATGCAGGATTTCAGAAATTCCTTTCATGGATCGAATTTCTTTGCGCCGGTTTTCCGTTTGTGGATCAAGATTTGCTATAACTTAGGCAACATCATTATTACCCCGACCAATTATTCGAAGAAACTGCTGGAGAGCTACAACATCAAAAAAACAATCTATGCACTCTCGAATGGGATCAATACCGATTTCTTCCGTCCAGATCCGGAGGGGAGAAGGCGTTTCCGCGAAAAATACAATCTTGAAGACAAAGACAAAGTTGTGATTTCGGCAGGGCACTACATCGAGCGGAAGGGAATTCTAGATTTTCTGGAGTTGGCCAAAAGAATGCCGGACACAACCTTTATCTGGTTTGGCTACACGAACACAAAACTGATCCCCAAGAAAGTCAGCTATGCCGTCGATAATGCACCGAAAAATGTTATCTTCCCGGGTTTCGTTAGTAGGGAAGAGCTTTGTGATGCCTATAATGGGGCGGATTGTTTTGCTTTTTTAAGCTTGGAAGAAACCGAAGGGATTGTGGTTTTGGAAGGGCTGGCTTGCGGGGCACCGACCGTTTTGCGCGATATTCCGGTCTATGACAGCTGGATTGTCGACGGGAAGAATGCCTACCTCGGAAAGACGATCGACGAACTGGAAGCAAGAGTCAGAGGGGTTTTAAATAATACGTTACCCAATTTGCGCCTCGGTGGTTTACAGTTGGCAAATTCCCGAAGTCTAGATAAAATTGGTGCCAAGTTAGTAAACATCTACCTCAAAGAGGGCTTGGCCCAGGAAGCTGATCTCGGCTTACCGAAGCGTACGGCAAAAGCCATTCTCGAGGATTGACCAGGAATTTGAAATTGACCAGGAATTTGAAATTGACCAGGAATTTGAAATTGACCAGGAGTTTGAATGGGTAATAAAAGCAAGAAGCACGCAAAGAAAAAGAAGGCCGTTAAGCCGGTAACCCAACCGCAAGCGAGTACTTTGGCCCCACCAAAGGCGACGATGTCCCCCAGAACGCGTGAAGATTCACTCACGTTCTCCTCGCCAAACCCTAACGAAAATCCGTGGACATTCGAGGTGCCCGTTCACATTAGGTGGCGGGAGAGGCGCTCCATCAAGTTGACCATGAGTCCAAGCCGCGAGCTCCACATGGAAGTGCCACTGGAAGCCTGCGACGCAGTGATCAATGACTTTCTACGCGAGCATTCCACTTGGATTTGGGAGCAAATTCATGCTTTGGCCAAAGCCACCGTCCTCCCCGTTCTTACCCCAGAACAAGAGTATGCCATGAGAGAAATGTTGCGTATACAAGCGATCTTTTTCTATAAAAGGCCGATTGCGGGCTGGAACTCGAAATTGCGACCGAAAAAAATCCGGATTGCCCGTCAGAAAACAAGGTGGGGTTCTTGCTCCTCGAGCGGTACCATTTCCTTAAATGTTTACCTGATGCTCCTGCCAGCAGAGCTTCGTGAGTATGTCTTTATGCACGAGTTGTGTCACATGAAACATCCCCATCACCAAGCGGAATTTTGGGAAGCCTTAGCGGAAATGTGTCCCGATTACCAGAATTTGCGAAGAAGCCTCAAGGATTATCGCATCCCAGATTATAATTAGATTTTTCCATGCCACAGTCGTTCTCTAAGGGGAACTAATGCAGCCGAAAATGGGAGTTGGTCTGCGGCTTTGGCCGGAAGCCAAACCCAGTCGTCACTTGCTGTGGCGGAGACGTCGGCGCACACGACGGAAAGCTCCCAAATCAAATGAGAGAAGACGTGGCGGATGGGCTTCTCCTCCCAACTAGCCTGCACAGTGTAGCCCAAGTCATCCAAGTAGTTATGTACTTCCTGGGTGTCGCGCGGGCCGTCGAGGAGTGGAAACTCCCACAGGCTCGCCAAAAGCCCCGAAGCCGGCCGCTGCTGCACGGCGACCTCGTCATTTTCAGTGTTCCGAAGCACAAGAACGGTGTAGTGCTCCGTCTGGCGCTTCGCAGCGGCCGGGGGGAGAGGGTAGTCTTGGGACTTGCCCTGGGCCAGCGCGGCGCAAGTCGTCCGGAGCGGGCAGGACTGACATTGAGGATTTCGAGGCGTGCACTGAATGGCGCCAAACTCGATGAGGGCCTCGTTGAGCTCGCCCGGGTGGGCGGCGGCGTTTTCGTACCATGAGTTGAGGAGGGTCCGGCACGACTTGAGGTCTTTGGCGTTTCCGCGGATCCAAGGATTTGCGAGATAGCGGGCCATCACGCGAAGGACGTTGCCATCGACGGCAGCTACTTTCTCTCCCGAAACCAAACTGGCAATCGCTGCGGCTGTGTAGTCGCCAATGCCGGGCAGCGCTCGCAGGTCCTTGTAGCGGGTCGGCAGATCCGTTGCCCCTTCCGCGGCGAGCTGCTTCGCTGCTTTCAAGATGTTTCTGGCACGGCTGTAGTAACCGAGTCCTTCCCAGGCTTTCAGGACTTCTTGCTCCTCTGCCTGGGCCAAAGCCCGAAGCTCCGGCCACTTTTCCATCCAGTCTAGATAGTAGGGAATGACGGTTTGCACGCGCGTTTGCTGGAGCATGATTTCGGAGATCCAGACCCGGTAGCCTGTCCGATTCTGGCGCCAAGGCAAATCACGTTTGGCTTCCCGAAACCAAGGCAAGAGGGCAGCGACGAAGTTTTGGATTTGGTATTGGTTTGGTTCTTGCGTGCCGTCTTGTTCATTTTCTGTTCGCGTCTTGGCTGTTTGGTTTTTCATTACTCATTATCCATGCTCTATATTTTGTTTGGTCATTTCGGTGATGGTAACTTATCTGGCTAGATTATACATGTGAGGCTGGTAGCCGTGGTCGGAAGGATTTCATGTTAACTGGCAGATCTCCACAGCGGGTAGTGTGTGTTTTCCTTGAAGTGATGCCTTTGAGGGGTATCCTTGCGTTGATTTGATGTTTTTGGCGGAAGGGACTCTTGTATTCGGTGCGTG
>CAZCLL010000174.1:0-4213 GCA_964499555.1 uncultured Fastidiosipila sp. | reverse complement strand
TTGGGTGACTGAATTGAAATAATAATGGGTGACTGAATCGAATAATAATATTCACCTGCCTCGCAGCTTGTTGACACTATCGGCCAGTTTGTGTAAGTGGTAGTTATTCTCGAAGTTTACCTGAGCGGAAGTAATTCTTGTATTGCCGTGGGTTCTACTCGGTATCCGCTGATTACCGTTTTTCCGAGGCAGCTAGAGTTGCTTTTGTGCAAGAAAAGTCATCCATCTATTTAGATAACAAGATACGGTGGACCAAAACGGTCGTTGTGCTGTGAGTTACCTGTCCTGTGCTCAAACACAAGACAAGTTTTGGCAGCAAGTAGTCAATTTCATGGATTTTCATGAACCATTAATGGACTATCATGAACTTGGTGGTTCACTGAGGTGGGTCCAAGGTACTCATAACGGAGCATGTCACAGCACAACGACGAAATCGGACCAATGTGATATGTTGTGAATTAGAACGGATGGTTTTTTTAGCTCGGAAGACATTAAAGCGGAAGTACGATTTACTGCTGGGTGAGTTTTGTGTGACATGGCTTTGAGCAGCTGAACACATAACTACTTATGCTGGTCAGAATCTGCATGAATCCTAATTTAACATATTCTCTTTTGCACAAAGTTGCTTCTAGAGAGGCCACAGTGGGAAAAATTGCAGAAATGGAATGGATTTGCAGCACTGAACCCAGAAAACCACGTCACCCACTTGGATTGCTGCAGATCCTGACCACGTTATCATGTTATATAAAAGCTTTACGTAGCTGTATCCCAATCAGCACTAGAGTTTTAGACCCATACATGCACTGGACTCAAGAATCCCTGCCGCCCAAACCTCCCAAACCCCAACCCCCAGCCAATCACAAAGCTGGTCATGTTAAAATGTAAGCAAATTTCCCGAAACTACAAGCAAATTTGCCAAAAACCAAGACCAAAAACCAAAAACCAAAACCAAAAACCAAAACCAAAACCAAAAGCAAGGAGATCCGTTTCTATGGAACTACAGAACTTTCATGAGAGTCCCGAAGTAACGCAATATGGGGCTGAAAAGGCACATGCATATTTTATTCCGTTTTCGAAGCAGCTTTTGTTGCAGACCGCTGAACGCATAGAGCAGATGAATCCGGTCAGTGATATAAAAGATATTTCGGATCGTGTGCAGATGCTGAATGGGGTGTGGAGCTTCAAGCTTTATGATTGCTTGGAGGATGTGTCGGATTTTTTTGGTCAGGAATCCGTAGATGCGGATTTGGGCACCATAGAGGTGCCGTCCAATTGGCAGATGAAAGGCTTTGGGCAAAATCAGTATGTGAATGTCAGGTATCCGATTCCTTTTGATCCGCCCTATGTGCCGCAGGAGAATCCTTGCGGGGTTTATGAGCGCATTTTCCGGGTAGAGGAAGAGCATAGAGGGCAGACGGCTTTGTTGAATTTTGAGGGGGTGGATTCGTGCATTTACCTCTGGATCAATGGAGATTTTGTTGGCTACAGCCAAGCTTCGCATGTGACGGCGGAGTTTGATATCACGCCTTTCCTGAGCGAGGATGGGACGAATTTGCTTCAGGCTTTGGTATTGCAATGGTGCGATGGGACCTACCTGGAGGATCAGGATAAGTTCCGGATGTCGGGCATTTTCCGTGATGTTTATATTATCTACAGGCCGAAAATTTATATTAAGGATTTTGTCGTTAATCAGGATTTTGCCCAAGATTATTCCTATGTGGATTTATCGGTTGATGTGACTTGGAATGACGAAGCACAACGTAAACCTAAGAAAAAACCCACAGTGCGGTTTGAAGTATTCAATGCGGAGGATGAGCTGGTCGGCAGATTTGGCCTAATCGATAGCCTACGAATTTGGGAACCGGACCTCTGGAATGCGGAGGAACCTAGGCTCTACACCTTGCATGTGCTGGCCGGGGAGGAGTGTTTCCGGCAGCAGGTGGGGATTCGGCGTGTGGAGGTTCGTGACGGCGTGCTGATGCTGAACGGGCGGAAAATTAAGCTGAAGGGCGTGAATCGCCACGATTCGGACCCGGTCACGGGCTACACGATTAGCCGCACGCAGTTGCTGTTGGACCTGGCGACGATGAAGCAGGCGAACATTAATGCGATCCGCACCTCGCACTACCCGAACGCGCCGTGGGCGTATGAGATGTATAACCGTTTTGGTTTTTATGTGATTGACGAGGCGGACGTGGAGATGCATGGGGGCGTGGAGCTGTACGGGGCGGGCTACCGTCAGCAGGCGGACATTGCCAAGGCGGACGAGACCCTCGCAGAAGGTGAGACTCACTCGGCCAAATCCGCCGCCTCCACCACCGAGAACACCACCCCCACCAACCACCGCATCAGCGATGCCTATTCCTACCTGGCGTCGCAGGATCTTTTCACGACGCAGATTGTGGATCGGATGCAGCGGATGGTGCTGCGGGATCGGAATCAGCCGTCGATCCTGATCTGGTCGCCAGGCAATGAGACCGGTTTCGGGCCAGGTTTCGAGCAGGCGCTGGCTTGGGTGAAGGAGACGGATCCGACGAGACTTCGCCAGCACGAAAGCGCGATTTGGCAGGAGCCTTACTACCATTCGAAGCTGGAAGATCTGGATTTTTATTCGGTGATGTACCCGTCTTTTGAGATGATTGATCGCTACCTGGCGGTGGGAGCCGTGGGTGAGGAGGGTGCAAAAGGCGTCGCCGGCACCCACGATGCAGACGGAAACCTGAAGCCCTACCTCATGATCGAATTCATGCACGCGATGGGGAATGGCCCTGGCGAAATCGATGCCTACATGGATCGGGTATACGCAAATGACCAGATGGCGGGTGGCTTCGCTTGGGAATGGGCAGACCATGCGATTGACATGGGGATGGCTCCTGAGGGAAGGCGTCGCTTCTTCTACGGCGGCGACTCGGGCGAAGCAATCCATGACGGCAATTTCTGCGTAGATGGACTCGTCACGCCGGATCGCAAGATCACGAACTCGCTTCGCGAGTACGCAAATGTTTTGCGCCCGCTCCGTGCGAAAGCCACCGTCGAACAGATCCTGAACAACCAACTTGAGCTGACGAACATGTTGGATTTTGTGAACAGCGCTGACTATTTCACCGTGACCTATGAGCTGGTCCTGAATGGCGATCCTGCCCAACGTGGCCGAATCGAAGGCCTCAATCTTGAGCCGCATGAGACAAAAACGTTCACAATCGGGCTAGACCCCGAGCTCCTAGAGGCGCTTAAAGAAATCGTGGAAAAGCCGTTTGATGCGCTCCCCTGCTACCTCTTGGTGTCGTACCTACAGACCACGGAAACCGAGCTTCAGCCGCCCGGCCATGAGATGGGCTTCGACCAGCTGATGATTTATGAGGCGAAACATCTTTCTGTTTATGACATGTTCCCGGAATTTGTCGATGCCGAGCTGGCCACGCTTAGCCGCAATGAGTACTTTGAGCGCGGCGACACCGACGCCTACACCATCGAGATCGAAGAGAACTACGAAAGACTTACCCTCATCGGTGTGAATTTCACGTACATCTTCGACAAGCGCAAGGGGCAGTGGAAGTCCTTGGTTTTCAATCAGGTGCCTCTCTTGGCCAAAGCCGCCGAATTCAACATTTGGCGCGCACCCACGGATAATGACATGTACATCGCCGAGGCATGGCGCAAAGCAGGCTATGATCGTGTTCGCACGAAGGTCAAAGCCTTTGACTTTGAGCCCTCCGCTAATAAAGTGGCCATCCGCTGCGTGTCAAGCCTTGCAGCCGATGGCCTCCAAGTAGTGCTCGACATTGAGACAGAGTGGGTAGTCGATGCTAGTGGTCAGATTGAAGTGAGCATTGAGGCCAAGCGAAATCGCCATTTCCCCTGGCTGGGCGATTTCCCAGGCTACCCCTTGCCAGCGGATCAAGAAAAACAAGCCGAGGAAGGCCTGCCTTATCTGCCCCGCTTTGGCCTGCGCTTCTTCCTCCCCAAAGCCTTCGAACACCTCATCTACTACGGCCGCGGCATTCACGAGAGCTACGAAGACAAAAAGGCGGCAAGCTATATGGGCCGCTTCGAGAGTTCGGTCACCCTGGAGCATGTGGATTACCTGAAGCCCCAAGAAAACGGTAGCCACGTCGACACAAGATGCTTGCTCCTTGCGACCGATGAGGGGAGTGCTTTGGCCGTCGAAGCTCTGGAATCTGGGGAGAGCTTCTCGTTTGGCGTCTCGCACTAC
>CAZCLL010000173.1:3195-4224 GCA_964499555.1 uncultured Fastidiosipila sp. | reverse complement strand
TATCCTATCATATAGAAGCATTTTGTACAAGTTTTAGATGCTACTAAGTACTAGCGTATGGACGAGAGAGACAGGCTGCTTATCCTACTGGTCTTGATTATTCTGCTCTACACGCTAATTGCGACCATGCTGATCATCATGTTCTTTAAGCGGAAACGTGATATTAAGGATTTGCAGAAGCAGGTGAAGCATATAAGAGAGCATTCTTTGCCGACTACGATTAAGTCGAAGTCTACGCTGGTGGATCAAGAGATGATTCGTGAGATCAATCTTCTGATTGAGGACTTGATTGCGCAGCGGCGTTCGCTCTCGGCCAAAGACGAAGAGACCCGTGTCATGGTGACAGGGATTGCGCATGATTTTCGGACACCTCTCACTTCGATCAGTGGCTATGTGCAAATTTTGCTAGAGCAAAATGAGGCGCTCAACGCGGAGCAACGTGAAAAGTTTTTGAGGATCATTGAGTCGCGGACGGGGTCTTTGGCCGCACTGGTGGAAAATTTCTACACCTATAGCTCGCTGATGAGCTTCGATATGCAGCCGAAGTTGGAGGCGATGGATCCCCTGGTGCCACTGCGCCAAACGCTGGCGGAGCATTATGTAGAACTGGAGGCGCACTTCGAGCGGGTGACGATTCTTCTGCCTGAGGAGAATTATGTGGCGCAGATTGACCGCACGTATTTGGCCCGGGCGTATGGGAACTTGCTGATGAATGCCTTGAAGTACGGGGTTGGTGAGCTTCGGGTTTCCTCTGGCATGCTGAATGATCAGCTGCAAGTTACGTTTACGAATGATGTGAAGGATGGCGGCGAGGTGGCCCGCGTGAAGTTGAATCGCCTCTTTGATCGCTATTTTTCGATTAACTGGTCTGGAGGAGCGAGCTCGACTGGCCTCGGGCTACCCATCACGCGAATTTTGCTGAAGCAGCTGGGCGGCGATTTGACGGCGGATCTTGCCGGGGACAAAATCAGTTTCCGCTGCCTGATCCCTCTGGAGAAGGAGTGATGGGTAGCTGGCAGGTGATGATGT
>CAZCLL010000173.1:0-3184 GCA_964499555.1 uncultured Fastidiosipila sp. | reverse complement strand
GAGCTGTCGAGCCGTGATTGCAAGGCTATGCAGCGTTTGCACTTTCCTTTATAATGATTCTAAATTGTTGTTCATGGAGCAACAGGCTTGGAGGTATGTATGAGCCGAACAGTAAAAGATGTGGTACGTGGTATGAAAGCCGTCGATGGTGCCGGCGTTCATCTGGTGAGGGTCTTGGGAAATAATACGACCGATGCGTTCGATCCGTTTTTGATGCTGGACTCCTTTGACAGCCAGAATCCGGATGATTACATCAAAGGTTTCCCTATGCACCCGCATAGAGGGATTGAGACCTTGACGTATCTGGTGAAAGGCGAGATTACCCATGAAGACAGCATGGGTAATAAGGGGACGATCCACGATGGGGAAGCCCAGTGGATGACCGCAGGGTCCGGAATTTTGCATGAAGAAATGCCACAGGCAGCCCCCAGAATGCTGGGCTTCCAGCTCTGGATCAATTTGCCTGCAAAAGACAAAATGACCACCCCTCACTACGCCGCACTCGATGAAACAAACATCGGTGTCTACGAAGATGAAGGGTTTACCGTCCGCGTTTTGTCCGGCAATTACAAAGGTGTCAGCGGTTTCTCTCCGCTCTATGTGCAGGCTCAAGTCTATGACATCGCGACAAGAAGTGAAAATGAAGTGACGATCCAAGTTGGCGAAACGGATACCGCCTACCTTTTCCTCTTGTCCGGCGATGCAATGATTGACGGCAAAGCGTATGGTGAAAAGAGCGCTCTCCTCCTCAATGAAGGAAACGAAGTCAGCTTCAAGAGCACAGCCGGTGGTGGCCGTGTCATCCTTTTCTCCGCGCCTCGTTTGAATGAGTCGATTGCTTGGGGTGGGCCAATCGTCATGAATACCAGGCAAGAATTGATGCAAGCTTTTGAAGAGCTGCGAGCCGGTACGTTTATTAAGTAAATTCTTGGTTTCCTTGAAATTGAAAGCGGCTCCAAAGGTTTATTCTGAACCGATGGGGCCGCTTTTATGTGCTCGTGGTTTGTTATGTGTCCTTGCGCCTTAGCCCAGGGAAATCTCATCGATGCGTTGGAGTTCCTCTTTCGTGAAATGGATGTTCTCCAGCGCTCCCAGGTTGTCAAGGATTTGCTCCGGGCGAGAGGCCCCAATCAGGACGGAAGTGGCTTTTTTCTCGGCTAAGATCCAGGCCAAAGCCATCGCCGCGAGACTCTGCCCCCGCTCTTTCGCGAGTTCTTTCAGCTGCTTTGCTTGGGCAATTCGCTGATCGGTTACGCGTGATTCATTAAGGAAACGGCCATCGGTACGCACACGGCTGTCTTCCGGGATGCCATCCAAATAGCGATCGGTCAGAAGCCCTTGCGCCAGTGGGCTAAAGGTGATGAGCCCCAATTTTTCTTCTTGATTCAGTTTCACCAAGCCATTGGTTTCAGCTGTGCGGTCGAAAATGGAGTAACGGCTCTGGTTAATAACGAGTGGTGTTCCGAGGTCTGCCATAATCTTCATGGCTTCCAAAGAAGTTTTGGCATCGTAGTTGGAGATGCCCGCATAAAGGGCTTTTCCACTTTTGACGATGTCCGAAAGTGCCTGCATAGTTTCTTGCAGTGGGGTTTCTGGCGTCATTCTATGGTGATAGAAAATATCTACATAGGGAAGGCCTAGTCTTTGCAAACTCTGATCCAAGCTGGAAATCAAATACTTGCGGCTACCGCCATCACCATAGGGACCGGGCCACATGTAGTAGCCGGCTTTGGTACTAATGAGAAGTTCATCACGGTGGGAAGCAAAGTCTTGCTTCAAAATTTTGCCAGTGTTGATCTCTGCATCGCCTGCTTCCGGGCCATAATTGTTGGCTAAATCAAAGTGAGTAATCCCGTGATCAAAAGCGGTTTGCATCATCTTCCGCATGGTTTCGTAGTTGCCTGTGCGGCCGAAATTATGCCAAAAGCCAAGCGACACCATCGGCAACTTGAGGCCGGTTCCTCCCAAAGCCTGATAAGGCGTTTTCTCGTAACGGTCTTGTGCTGGTTCGTACATTGTGTTTACCTCCGGGTAAGTTTGAAAAAATCATGTGACTTCACTCTAGCAGATGCTTCTCTTGCGAATGGATACAAAGCGGTAGGCTGTTGCGAATTGTTGTATGTTTTGTTTGTGTGTTTATTGCTGTGAGTTTATTGTTGTGTGGCGGTCTGTAGTTTGGGGTTTAAGTGGTGGGGTTGAAAGTTTATGACAATTTATGATTTCTTACGTGTGAAAAATGCTTGCTGATTACCAAATTTCGTACACCCAGGTGCTAGACTTATTTTGTACTAGAGATGATGCTTGTAGGAAGGACCGGTGCCCGGTATGGATTCCTATCAGAAAAAAATGCGAGTAGAAAGTTTCCAGGTCAACGTGTATTCCCTTTTTGGGGTACTCGTTGTTGGTGGCATGATCGGTGTCGTCTTGGAAGAGTTGGCCCTCATTGGAATTGGGGAGCCTTTGGCCAGACGAAGCGGACTCATCTTCATGCAAATCAATCTGGTGTATGGTGTTGGTGCGGTAATTTTTACGCTATTTTTCCGACGTACGCATAGTGTCCTCGCCATTCTGTTCGGCTGTGCATTTCTTGGTGGGCTGGTTGAATACAGTGCCAGTTTGTTTCAAGAAGAGATTCTAGGTACGGTATCTTGGCACTATGAATTAATTCCTGGCCCTACAGCCCGAACGGATCTTCGTATGATGGCGATGTTTGGTGTCATCGGCGTTTTATTCATGGTTTATGTCTATCCTTTAATCGCCGAGCGGCTGTACTATATGCCGAAATTCAGCGGAAAGTTTATCACACTTTTACTTTTGAGCCTGTTGGTCTTTGATATGCTCATTTCCGGTTTGGCTGTCCATCGTTTACGTGAGCGCCAGATTGGTGTTCCAGCGAGTACCAGAATGGAACAATTCTTTGACGATCGCTTCCCTGATGAGGCGATGAAACGATACTATCCCAACATGCACCTGGATCGCTTTCCTTAGGGTAACTTCGTCAATGCCGGATTTAATCGAAAATCAACACGATGATTGTGGTGGAGATTGCTATTTGGGTAGCTGGACTCCGGATTTAATCGAAAATCAACATGATGATTGTGGTGGAGATTGCTATTTGGGTAGCTGGATTCCGGATTTAATCGAAAATCAACATGATGATTGTGGTGGAGATTGCTGTTTGGGT
>CAZCLL010000172.1:0-4257 GCA_964499555.1 uncultured Fastidiosipila sp. | reverse complement strand
GTTTTGGGCGGAAGGGACTCTTGTGTTCGGTGCGTGTTCGGGTCGATATCCCCCAATTCTAGTGAATCGTGGACTGCAAGCTGAGATATCTGTATAGATAACATGGTAAGATGGTCAAGATCCGTCGCTGTCCATACTTACCATATTACCTAATGCTTGATTTTCGAATAATTACCCCAAGAAAGTCCCCAATTAACGCCGTTTGAAGCTCATTCCCAGTACAATCCGTCGACAGATAATATATTTTCCATGGATGACGACAAATCCTGACCAACGTAAGTAGTTATATTTGCACCTGCGAGAGTTTCTTGCAATAAATCTCTTTGTGAATCACCGCCTCGCCAACTTGGCCAACCCCTCGAACAGACAGCTCCACCTATCTGCGGTAAGATATTCGGAAAACCACAAACCAACATCCGAACCCACTACCGCAGAACTTTAAAAATAAACTTCTGCGAATACAACCGCCACCGCACGAAACCTCCACCGCGTAACCCATAAACCAACCACCCAAACCACCCACCCAAACCAAACCCAAACCACCCAAGGAGGCCCTATGCCAACACCACTCAAAAACCGACTCCCCGCCATCACCGTCTACTGTGGATCCTCAGCCGGGGTGCGCCCCATCTACCAAGAAGAAGCCATTCGCCTAGGCCAAATCCTTGCCCAAGAAGGCATCCGCATGATCTATGGCGGAGGTCAAAAAGGCCTGATGGGCCAGGTCGCCGACAGCTGTCTCCAAGCCGGCGGCGAAGTCATAGGCATCATCCCCCACTTCATGATCGAACGCGAATGGGCTCACACCGGCGTCACCGAACTAAAAGAAGTCGAAACCATGTCCGAACGCAAAGAACAAATGCTTGCCCTAGGTTCCGGCAGCATCGCCCTCCCCGGCGGCCTCGGCACCCTAGAAGAATTTTCCGAAGTCCTCTCTTGGTCCCAGCTCCTCATTCACCGAAAACCCGTCGGCATCCTCAACACCGCCCACTACTACGATCATTTCTTGGACTTCTTCCGCCATATGGTAAAAGAAGGCTTCGTCTCCCAAGAAACCTCCGACCTCCTCATCGTTGACGAAAGCCCCGAAGCCCTCCTCCAAAAAATGGCCGACTTCCACCACAACGGCGATGGCGTGAAGTAAACGAGAACGTACCCGGCCACTTCGCATATCAAACACCAACTAAGCCGGCCCTTTCGCAAACCAAACGGAGCTTACCCGGCCACTTCGCCAACTAAATGCGAACCAAGCCGGCCGTATTCCAATGAGTTTCTAAATTGTTTACGAAAACTCAAAGGTCTCTTTTTCCGTTCGTGCTAAGATAATGGTGATTTATAGTCTCTAGGGAGTCCCGGGTCGCAAAGGCTCGCTCCCATTTTTTTACAAGACTCGAAGGGAGATGCCAACTTGGCAAGGTATTGCTTTTATTGCGGTCGAGAGCTAGCAGCTGGCGAGCGCTGTACGTGCCGCACAGCTGGTGCAACATTCAGGCCCGAATTCCACGAAACACCCAAGGCAGAGGAAGCCTCATCTACTTCCTCCGCCTCTTCATCGAACACTTCAAACACTTCAAACACCTCAGGCGCTACAGGAACCTCCGCGTCCGCCACCTCTGCCAAAGCCACCGCCTCCGCCTCCGCCGGCGCAAGTGCTTCATCCCATGCCCAAGCAACATCCTCTCAAGGAAAACGCAATAATCCCTTCCGCAAAATGAGAGCCAATTGGCAAGCCAAGCAATCCGAGAAACTCAATCGTCGCGAAGAACAACGCCAACAAAAAGCCCGAACAAAAACCCAAAAAACCCAAAAAGCCAAGGCCAAACGCGTCACCCCCGACTCCGCCAAACTCAGCATCCGAGGCTTCTTCGCCTTCTTGCATAAACTCTTCACACGCCCAACCGAAATCATTGCAAAAGCCTCCAGCCTCTCCAGAATTCACTTAATTTTGCTCACCTTACTGGAAGCCTTCGTCTTTGGCCTACTCGTCCTGATCTTCATCCGCTACAGCAACATGACCCGCCTCGCCATGTTAGGTGACATCGACATCTCCTCAAGCGGCATCTGGAACAGCGCCTTCGCCGGCATGATCCGCGGCGTCTTCGCCGCCCTCTTCCTGAGCCTCATGCGCATCGTCT
The DNA here is from genome assembly GCA_964499555.1 of uncultured Fastidiosipila sp. Taxonomy (GTDB): domain Bacteria; phylum Bacillota; class Clostridia; order Saccharofermentanales; family Fastidiosipilaceae; genus JAAYZH01. Next base: position 2,122 of record CAZCLL010000172.1, on the reverse strand, counting down.
TCAGCATGCTCGTCTTCCGTTTCATCGCGCACCAAAAAGTCTCCTTCGAAAGACTTTGGCAAGCCTTCATTCCCGGAACCTACTACGAAATTCTGGTCACCCTACTCGCCCTGATTTTCGTCTCCGGAAGCGGCCTCCAAGCCCTCGTCATGCTCCTTTGCGCCTTCTCCATCCGCACCGTCATCGACACCCTAAGCCTGAAAGAAACGGTCACCCTAAGCCAAGACCGCTTACTCATCCAAACCTCCGTCATCTACTTCCTGATGTTCCTCTTACTCTCCTTCGTTTTGAACCTCTCCGTCCCCTCCCTCGCCAACTTCGGTGTCGTCCCCAGAAGCCAAAGCCCCGTCGTCCCAAACCTCGACGCAAGCCCCAAATCCAGCTTCGAAACAGCATCCGCAGCAAGTCCTGAAATCACCCCATTCACCTTAAGGGAGGCCGCCCTATGACCCGCTTTCACAGAGAAACCGTAAGTTGCCCACACTGCCTCAACGAAGAAGAAGTCATCATTTGGGACCTCATCGACGTCTCCCAGGACCCCGACCTCGAAGACAAACTCCTCCTCAAAGAACTCCAAAACTTCGAGTGCCAGAACTGCAACCACCTCTACATCTTAGAGCGCCCCCTCCTCTACCTAAATCCCCAGAAAAAAACCGCCATCTACTACGCCCCCACCCTCCAGGAAATCGCCGATGCCGTCCGTGTCAACGGCCGCCTCGCCCCCGACCTCGCAGCCCAGCTCCCCCTCGACTTCGGCCTCGACTTTTCCACCTACCACCTCCGCCTCGTCAGCAGCTACAACGCCCTCATCGAGAAAGTCCACCTCCTCCAAGACGGCCTCTCCGACCGCCTCATGGAAGTCGTCAAACTCGCCGTCAAAACCCGCCTCGCCGAAGAAAACATCGATCTCACCGATGAGGCCAAAGCCGCCGCCCTCCACTCCGGCACCACCAGCGAAATCCTCTACCTCGGCAGCGACCCCGCCGAAGGCGAAAACGAAGATGCTGGCATAAGCGCAGGCATAGGCTCAGGTGCCCGCGAAGGCGCCCCCAAACAACTCCTCTTCCAAACCTATTCCGTTGGTAACGGTTGGCAACAACTTGAACTCGCCCCCCAAGTCTCCGGCAACACCGCCGCCATCCTACTCCCATCCCTCCCCGCCGAAGACCGTTGGGACATCGTCGACGAAAAAACCGCCGAATCCATGATCTCCTCCCTGAGCTAATCACCATAGACTAACCACGGACTGATCATAGACTGATTACAGACTAATCATGGACTGATCTTGGACGAAGTGATCTTCTTAGCAACTTCCCTTTGACGATCCACCAAGTCGCGGTCTTCAAGTAAGGTACACAACACTCCACGTTAACTTTCCCCGCCCCTCCCAATCGGCGTATTAGTTTTTTTGAAAGTACGCTACACTACGACGCATTGTTTTCGCCGTTAGTTTTTCCTTGAAGGCCAGCGAGTTGAATTGAAGGTACGCTACACTACGACGTATTGTTGTACCCGCTACTTTCCCCCAAAGGCCAGCTCATCTAAGAAAATCTGAATAAATTCCCCACCACAATATTCCACCCAGAGCATCATGTTGATTTTTTATTAAATCCGGAATTATAGTGCCTACATGTTAAAGTTCACCCAGAGTATCGTGTTGATTTTCGATTAAATCCGGACTTGCAGAAGCAACAAGCTAAAGTCTACCTATAATATCGTGTTGATTTTCGATTAAATCCGGAATTTCAGTGGTCATAAGATAAAGGCCACCTAGAGTATCGTGTTGATTTTTGATTAAATCCGGAATTGCAGTGGCAACAAGCTAAAGTCCACCCAGAGTATCATGTTGATTTTCGATTAAATCCGGAATCTTGCCATCTGCAACAGGAATGCAATATATTACCCTGGTCAGGATCTGTTGTTATCCACGCATAACGTATTATCTTTTGGTTTATTTTCAGGTAACGACACGAAAACATCCCGATCCGAGTCACAAACCAGCAAGAAATGCCAATAGAAAGCAGTTTTGGAGCAAGCCCAATGGTAAGTCTCACGATGGATAATATATTAAGTAGGGTCTGCTGAACGGTTGACAAAGCCCGGAATTCCGGCATAAACCTCG
>CAZCLL010000171.1:870-4443 GCA_964499555.1 uncultured Fastidiosipila sp. | reverse complement strand
GTTGAATAAGTCTTTACGTGGTTTGGCTTGATGTTCATGCAGCCAGTCAAGCATTGCGAAAACACTTCGCTTGCTTACGTGCTGAATTGCCCCGGTGTAAACACCCCATCCTTTCGGGTATAGACGGAGCGAAAAGCCTGTCTTTTCATGCGGACCCTTGAGGCAGTCAATCGGGTGGTCTGCGTAGTCGTAGATGTTCGTTATCCGCCAATGAAAATACGGAAGCTTCGGCTTTGATGTACGAATCCGGCTCTTTGCTATCCGGCAAGGAAGCTGCTCAACAAGCGAGTCAACCTCGGCGTCGGGCATGATGTCGAAAAGGGACAGTTGGCGGTATTGAATCATGGCCAATACCTCAGTTCTGGAGTAGTCCAACCAAGCCTTTTGAGTTCATCCACACCCAAGCACTCTTGAAGTCGGGCCCACTCATCCCTACCCCACAACACAGCTTCCTCCTCTGATTCAAAGACCGAACTGACAGCTATTTCTTTGCCGTTGAAACAAAGAGATGCTCTATGGGTAATCGGTCCAATTACCACCCCGTCTACGATCTCAAGCATTACAACCTCCTTTCTCCGCGACGCCTTTTGTAGCGGACGCGATACCCGCTGTCGCAACTTCATTCACGCTTCGTTCGAGAACGAAAGCAAGTCCGATGATGCCGTTCGGAGAAGATTCTCCCCCTGTTAAAAACCTCACGCCCATATGTGACAACCTTCGCCAATCTTGAGCGCATAGGCCAAATCGGCCAGCTCTCGTCCTTCTGCGTTGAGTACAAGACCGCACCAATACTTACCGGATGACCTCACAAGTGCCGGGCAGCGACATCCATAAGTGCTTGCCATGCCGCGTTTTTCAGCCATTCCGCACGGTGATCCTATGCAACACTTCCCGCAGTTTTCACATGCTTTCATCGGTCATGCTCTCCGGCTGTTAAATTCGTTCCGCGTTTTTCTGGCTCCCTTTGATTTAATTAGATAACCCTGCCCTGCCCGGCCCGGCCATGCCTTGCCCGGCCGCGCCTCGCCTCGCCATGCCCGGCCTAGCCGCGCGTAAATCAGCTAAATCAGTTCAACTTCAAACCGGCCAAGTCTCGGCCGCTTTTCTCCAAGACCAATATAGCGGCCAGCGGTCTCGGCGATCCGTTCCATCGTCCGCTCGTCCAAGACCTGCTCGTCAATCATGATGTTGAACGTGAAAGACCAGTCATGAAATATCGGCCTTGTACGCAATACCTGTTGCCCACTTACTTTTACCATCTGCCGATGAGAGAAGTGATTGTAAAAGTCATCAAGTTCCGACAACGGGATTTTCCCGTTTTGCTTAATTTTGATTTTCGGCCCCCGATAGTCCATTGGAATCCAGTCTTCCGAAATCAACGCCCCAGACTTGTATAACTTACCGGACTTTGTTTTCTTGGACGCATCCCAAAGGCATCTGTCCAAGTTTTCCGCAGGAAGCGCGACGATCCCATCATGCAGGTAAAGACCAGCTTCCCATTCGACCCTGGATATTTCAATATAATCCTGGTCGGTCTTGTTTCGCTTTTTCTGCAATGGTTTCATGAAATTCGCATACGCATCCAGTGGATTCGCCGCTCTGTTTGAGTGCATCAGAAGCGGCACAACGCCTGTTACCTTGAACTGCAATTCTTTCATCCCTCAATCCTCCCTTTGATTTAATTAGATAACCCTGCCATGCCTCGCCCATCCACGCCTCGCCTTGCCTCGCCTTGCCTTGCCTCGCCACGCCTTGCCCCGCAAAAACTTACAGCAGCATCCTCGCCTTCAGCCCCAGCCCCTCCACAACATCCTCTATGCTGCGGGCCACGAAGGCCAGCCCGCCTGCCGCGTTCACACGGTCGATGAAGCGCTGCTGATATGGCGTTACTTTTCCGGCAGGAGTCTTGATCTCGATGGCAATCATGCGCCCGTCCTTGCATCCTATGATGTCGCTGACGCCCTTCTCTCCCATCGGCCCACCCCAGTGTTTGAAGTGCCAAATCCGGTGCATGTTCAGCAACTGCCGTATGCCTAACGTCAGCGCGTGTTCGGTGATCTTGTGGTTCATGCCATTTCCGCTCTCTTTATCGCCCTGGCTTGCGCCGTGACTTTGTTCTTGTGTTCATAGTCAACGCCGTCTTTGATTGGCTCGCCTATTTTTTCAATGAGTAGCCTTATCTGCTCTTGATTCTTCGCAATTTCCTCGTCCGTAAGAGATTGTCTTTCTCTTTTCCATTCGATTTGATACGATTTTAATTCAACCAATGGCGCACGTTCGTTAATATCGGCAACTGTCGGCCAGAATTTCGATTGCTTCCTGTGGTCTCTTATTGCGCCACAAAAAGTTTCATCATCCATGAATTCAAAGTCTTCCATCCAGATTTCCGCAAGCACTTTCATCTCCTCAACTGACCGGTCCGGGTAAGGGTAAGCGGCCCGCAATCTTATTATTTCCATCTGGATTGTTTTCAGCGTTGCCATGGCTTGCCTCCTTCTGTGCGTTGTAAGTTGCGAATAGTGCCCGCTTTTCCGCATCCTTCGCCTGTGCGTATGTCTTTGGCATCACTGGTGCCTTGTTCCCGTTCCCTGTGACTTCCTTCATCGGCCACCCGATGATCGTATGGTAGTGCGATTTATATTTATATCCCTTTGACATGATTGCGTTGTTTAGTATTTCGATGGCTTTTATTGTTGGTTCCCTTCCGTACTTTGTGATCAGCGTGTGGTATTCTTGGTTTGTCAGGTAGACTGAATCGAGGTGTTTTATTTTTTGCGCGGGATTTTTCTCTTTCTTATACTCTTTCTCTTTTTCCTTTCCCTTCCTTTCCCTTCCTTTCCCTTCCGCAGGATGATCGTCGTCGAATGGTCGACGAATGGTCGACGAATGGTCGTCGAATTGTATGGGGTCAGGATGCTTGCGCGATGGCTTCTCAATCTTCTGGTGACGCCACCCGCAAACTCTTAAATATCTTTTGTCGTCAATAACATACGTCCTAATCAGCCTTGCACTTATAAGCTCTGAAAGCCACTCTTCAATCTCGATCATCTTGAAATCGTCGCCTGGAAATATCTCCATTTTTATCTGTTTCGGGCTGTATTGATGCGATCCATAGTCGTCGCAGAAGTTCCACAGTCCGATGAACAGTAGTCGAGCAGTCGGCGAGCATTCGACGACTTTTTCATCTGTCCAGAATTCCGGCTTGACGGTCCTGATTCTTGCCACGCCTCACGCTCCCTTCATCGCTTTCATGACCTTTTCAAAATACCCCGGCTCTCCGCCGCTGTACTTCCGCAACGCTTCTTTTAACGTACTGGACTCGTTTAAATACTTCCGCAGGATGGCAGTCCCGGCCATAAGGTTGCGCTCCGGGTCCAACAAATCACTCCTGGTGTGCTTGTGACGCCAGGTTGGATGATGGACCTGCATGAGGCCCAGCGCATCCTTGCTGCTGCGGGCGCCGGGCCGCCATGACGATTCGACGGTAACGACGGCCCGGACCAGTTTGGGGTCGAGTCCCTGCTTATGTGCAATCGTTGTTGCAAGCTGTTGCATGGTGTGACGGCTATGCTG
>CAZCLL010000171.1:0-860 GCA_964499555.1 uncultured Fastidiosipila sp. | reverse complement strand
CAGCTTCGGATCGAGTCCCTGCTTATTCGCTATCACTGTCGCCAGCTGCCTCAACGTGTGCCTGCTTAATGAGATTGAGCTTTGGCCGAGCGGAGCGGAGATCAGCGTCAGGGCCAAAACAGTCGCTCCAAGGGCAATCATCGGATTGCGGTTGCTCTTTGTGTACCGATGGATAGACGGTCGGCTCATGGCGCTGTCCTCCTACGACGGGGTTCATCGGGCATATCCAGTTTCGGATCGGATGTCCCAGCCTCGACATGCAGACCGGGCACTCGCTCCCGGCATAGATCACGTCGTCGTTCGGGCATATCAGGGCGTTATTCACTCTGGTCATGGCTTTGCCTCCTCACCGCACCGGGCAGCCGTCGCGCTTCTGGCACTCGGAGCACACCGTGTCGTTGACCCATCCTCCGTCCGGACAGGCGTACCTGACCGATCCAGCACCGTCGTCCTTCGTCTCCTCGATGGTCTCCGGCACGTCATCCTCGACCGGAGGAGCAGGCGGCGCTTGCTTCGGCTCCCGCGCCTTCTTCACCTTGTCCTTCAGGCTGACCACCGCGGCCGGTGCCTCGGCATCAAACCAATCAGCCGGCGAGGACATACCGTCCTTCAGGCTGTTATAAATCTTGCGAAGCTGGACAAGCTGCGCCGCGGTGATCGTGTCCAGGCGCCGCTGGATGCGCTTCTCGATCTGCTCCTTCGTCACCTTGTAGGCGGCAAAGGCGGCGACCAGCTTCTTTAGCGCCTCTGGCGACGTGTCCGCCTTGGCCTTGAGCGTCTGCTCGCACTGCGAGACGGCCGAGTCGATGACGTCTCCGGGAATGATCCCCAGGATGCAAGCCCGCAAACGACGCGCCCCC
>CAZCLL010000170.1:0-4464 GCA_964499555.1 uncultured Fastidiosipila sp. | reverse complement strand
ATGAGCAATTTGCGCCAAATATTGTGCGGCATATTTATTCTCCATGGCTAACGTCCGGCCTCTGCGGCGGCGCGATAGCGACGTACGCAGCAGGCCGTTGTTCGGAGCGTCGTCTGTATGTTATCGTTCCGCTCTTCACGGTAAGTCAATCGTCACCTTATAGAAACGTGCCCTTGGCATCTCCTCTGATAGGTCGGCTGTTTGCTTTACGGAACCGTCTCCGGCTATTCCGTTGGACAGTTCTGTCCATGGATCGCCAAGCCTGTTGCAATACCACACCTTGTAGGTCAGGCCAGCGATTGCCGGATATCTCACGCACAGTCTACCAAGTGCATCGTATACAAGATCAATCGACATGTTCTCTGGATCAGAAACAACAATAGCCACAGTTCCATTAGCAGAACCAACACCATCGCTTACGGAATACGTAAGCGCAACCTCCTCATTGTATCCAGCAGGCGACTGGTAATCCACCCGGCCCGAAGAAAGAGCATCAGTATACAATGTCCCTTCAACAGGAGCTTGTTGAATAGCATAAGACAGTTGATCTCCGTCCGCATCGGAGGCGGGCAATGACAAGGTCGTCCGCTTCCCGGATTCAACAACAACAATGACGGCATTAGCTACAGGAGCGCGGTTGATGACCGAAATATTCACTGATGCGATGTCACTTTCCAACAAACCATCGGACACACGATATGTAAATGCGTCATCGCCAATATAGCCTGGCGGTGGCGTGTAGGTTACGCTGAGAGGGCCAGTCATTACAGCCGTTCCTCCGCTGGCGGGGCCGTTCACAATCTCACCGATGATCGGATCGCCATCGGGATCAGTGGCAGGCAGTGGAATCACGACATTCCTGCTATGTATTGCTGTCATGTTCTTCGTGTTTGCAACAGGCGAATTGTTCGCTTGCAAGCTAAACGAAGTCTCTCCGGACCACTCGCTCCATCGTCCAGTATTGTCCCGATATCGGCATTGCCACCAGAATTGACCCGGATGTGGCAAGGTGCCAGGATCAACGGCCACTGTTGTGACACCCCCGACCACACCGCTACTCCATGCCGGCGATGAGTAATCGCCTGAGTGCGTGCGAACCCGGAACTCGCTCGCCGCATGGGAAGCACCTTGGTCGGGATCAGCAAAAGGGCCGCCAAGCAATTCGACACCGAGCGCCGCCGCAAGTATCGCACCGTGATTCGGGGTGATATGTGATGGTGTGCTTGGCGGATGTTGAACGTCAACGGTGAACGTGCGCGATGCTGGGCTGGGATCAATCTGACCAACATTATCTTTTGCCCGTACTTCAAAGGTGTATGTCCCGTTTGGAAGATCAGTGTATGTTTTCGATGTGTCGCTTGAATAGGCAGACCAGGTATCTTGGTGCCCGATGAGCCTACACGAGTAAGTTAAGTTGGCGACAGGGGTTCGATCATCAGTGCCGCTGAAGTGGAATACTGCGTTTCTTGAGGCATTAGTACCGAGAGGCCCCGCTGTTATCGCTGTGTTTGGTTCATATTCCTTGTGAACTGTCAACGCCCCGCGGAGAGCCATGCTGTTTCCGGAGCGATGCGTGTTTGTCACAGTGACACTATATGAGACGCAGTTCAGCATCCAGAACTCATAGTGCCGAGCCGTGCCAAGTGGCGGCGTCACTGATATGCGACGTCGGTAATTATCGATCTTCTGTTCTTGCTGGTTCCATGTGGCAACAGTGGTTCCATCGCCGATATGCCCAATATACCAGTTGTCACACCATGTGCTATCCGTGCGCGAACGATTGAGCACAAACTGCGCTGTATCCGTTTCGGTTACATTCACTAGCTTCGAGTCTAGCCATGCCTCCGTTGCATTGTTTACGAAGAGTGAGTACATATAACGTGTTTTGCCCGCTGTCGTTCCCTTGCCTGCATACAACACGGCAAGTTTGTTGGCATCGAAGAAACCCATTTCACCGCTGTTCAGTCGCTGCTCCCAAACAGAACTACCTTTTGTGATACGAAAGGTTGTTGAGCCACCATGATCCAGGAGCACGGTTAGAGTGTAACCCGACTCAGACGGGTCGCCTGTGCCGGGGAAGACAGACCATGACCCCCCGAAGTATCCATCGTACACCGGAGGGGAGCCGACAAATATGCCGAGGGACATGGCATTGTTCGACCGATTCTCATCAAGAGCATTTTCTATTACAATCTCAACAGTAGCAGGGCCTTGGTATCCGCCACTAGCAGACAGGTAGACGTAGCCAGGTCCCTTTGTCTGTCCTGGCTCCCATACCACTGTTGTCGATTTCACCTCCTCATCCATCACCGTTCCGTTGCTCCGTAACAGCTTGTAACGAATGTTGAAGTTGCTTTCCGTGTGGCTTCCGTCATTCCGAATCATTAAGTCAGTGCGGACGCTTGAGTTAATTGGTATGAAGGTAGTATCAAGGTCTACACGCCACACTGCCAGATCATGTCCGGCATCGGGACCCGGTTCGTAGACATAAAGCGTGGACTGCGCTGTGTTCTCGCTCCAGAGTCCGTTTGAATCACGCACTTGGAGGGTTATGGTGTGCTGTCCCGCCGATAGTTCAGTTGAATTGCGACTGAAAGAGGAAGAACTTCCGCTGTAGAGTTGACCGTCCAGATTCGATGACCAGCGGTAAGTTGAGAGGGTTGCGCCGGGTGTTGTCGCCGAGCTTGTCGAGCCATTGAACGTGACGCTACCGCTTCCGCGCGTAATCGAGGTTGGGGAAATAGAATGAATACCAGCCGCAGGAGAGCCGACATTGACGGCAAGCGAGTGCATTGCGTAATCTGTGAACCTGAAAGTTGGACTGTAAACGTGTTTTGAAAAGTCCGGCGCAGTAGCGGCATTGTAGGGCGATCGACTAATGCGCAAGAGCGTGTTGTTTTGTTCATAGTCGCGGCTGTAGCTGTCCCCATCTACTGCCCAGCCGCGATAATTTACGCTTTTCTGGGGGGCTGAATAATTCCATGACACATAGACTGTCGAACTCTGAGTATAATTGGGATGGTAAGGCGCATTGTCTTCAGCCGATATTATCTCGCAGATTACTGGATTACTGGAAAGCGGAACCATGTTGCCAAGCGAATCGTAGTAGAACACTTTTGCGCCAGGCTGGGCCGACACCCCAGAGATGGTTCCGCCAGTAACGGCAACATGGGTGCCAACACAAATCGCATCATCATTTGATACTGTTGTCGAAAGCGAGAACGAAGAGGGAGCCGTTTGGTTACATGTGGTGGCAAGGATGACATCTTTCCCGTCCGGGTCGGGCCGAAAGATGACATGATAGCTCTTCTGGTCAACGCTGTGCCAGGTGCCATTCCAATCCTGCACAAAGAGGGTGAACAAGACTTCAGTCGCCTGATAGTCAAATGTCCCGGAGTACACCTGCCATGTACGCCTCACAGCCGACCCCTGTCCAAGCCAGAACTCTTCGTTGCTATTGCTTGTCTCAAAGGACAACGCGCCAACCACACCCGATACCGGTGTCGCCGTGAGCTTGAAGTATGCACCTAAAATTCCCTGATTGGCATTCTGAACAATAATATCTACATAGTGATATGTTGGATTACTTGGCAAGTAGGGAGAAAACGCAACGAGACCTGTTTGTTGTGGGGCCGCACCAAGATCGGATCGTGCACTGACTCCGATTCGAGCCGCTCCAGGTTGCATAATCGCCTGGAATAATTCCGTCGCACGTAAAGCATCCCCCAGCGGTCCGATTGGCAATGTAGAAAATCCAGGAACACGAGCCGTGTCTATTGCTTGGGAAAGATAGAGGTCAAGAATGTGCTTCCTGATATCGGCCTTCATCAGTTGATACGAATAGCCGCCTTGTATCCCTATAGTCGTACTGATATCCAATGCTTGAGCATCAGCGATCCAATAGAATGAAGCTGATCCGTCATAGGATAACTCAACAAGTTTTTGAAAGAACCGTATCTGGTCGTAGAACTGACCGAATGGCCCGACTATATCGCCGTCGGCAATATCCGGGTGTTCACAAAATCTCTTTAATTGGACGAGGCTTATACCTGCTGGGCCGAGATCAGGGGCGGAGGCTGTAAGCCCAACATTCAGATCTACTGTAATCCACACCGTAACGTAAGGATCAGCGCCGCTGCCTTCTGGTGTCACGCCAAAGTAGTCTGCTAAATCAATCCACAGGTCCATCCCTGCGCCATACTTGGTTGACTTGCCCTTGCTACCTGCAATGGATAAACCGAGGACATATTTGTCACCGGCGTCATAGGCCGCTTGTATGGATGGATGCGCTGCCCGCGAGATCATCGTTTGAACGAACGATAACGGGCTCTGAGTGGCAACTGCAGTTATTGAACCGCAAAGCGAGAGCAGTAGTGCAAGCGATATGGATCTATTCATTGTCTTTCCTCCGAACGTCAGCGTTCACCGTCGCGCCGCTTGCGGCGCGTAAGGTGGAACGCCTTG
>CAZCLL010000169.1:1726-4529 GCA_964499555.1 uncultured Fastidiosipila sp. | reverse complement strand
TAAATTCAAATTCGCGGGGATGGTTCTAGAATTTAAGTTTGCACTCTAGAAGACAGAAACAACAACAGAAAAGGGCAGAAAATCGCTTTAATTTGGGCGGCTACATTGTTACAATTGATGCAATTGGATTTTTGCTTCAAAGAAAGGCAGTGACACTTGTGAACCCTGTAAAAATTACGGAAACAGCGCTGCGGGATGGCCACCAGTCTCTGATGGCCACGAGGCTGAGAACCTCTGAGATCTTGCCGATCGCAGCCAAAATGGATCAGGCAGGCTATTACGCCCTGGAAGTTTGGGGCGGCGCGACCTTTGATTCATGTCTCAGATTTCTACATGAAGATCCGTGGGAGCGCCTTCGGCAGATCAGGAAAGTCGTGAAAAATACCAAACTGCAGATGCTCCTTCGGGGGCAGAACCTTTTGGGCTACCGAAATTATGCGGATGATGTAGTGGAGGCTTTTATTAAGAAGTCTGTGGAGAATGGAATTGATATCATCAGGGTTTTCGACGCCTTGAATGATGAGCGAAATCTCCTGACTTCCATTCGCGTTACAAAAGAGGTCGGCGCCCATTGCCAAGCTGCCCTTTGTTATACCACATCTGAAATACATACCGTGGACTACTTTGTCGAGCTAGCCAAGAAGTTTGAAGCCATGGGCGCCGACTCCATCTGCATCAAGGATATGGGCGGCATCATCAAACCCTATGTCGCTTACGAATTGGTCAGCCGGCTGAAAGACGTTCTGCAAGTCCCTCTAGAAATTCACACCCACCAAACCGCCGGCACCGGTGGCATGGCCTATTTAAAGGCCATTGAAGCCGGCGTGGACATTGTCGATACGGCCCTTTCCCCTTTGGGCGAAGGTACGAGTCAGCCCAATACGGAGACCTTGGTCATGACTTTGGAAGGCACAGATAGAGCCACCGGCATGGACCTAGAGCTCTTGGGCCAGATTGCCGACGATGTCAAAGTAATCCGCGATCGCTATCGCAACGACGGCACCTTGAATCCCAAAGTCATGGACGTCGAGCCAAAAGCCATCATGTATCAAGTGCCGGGCGGGATGCTTTCGAATCTTTTGTCCCAGCTGAAGCATGCAGGCGAAGAAGACAAATACGAAGAAGTCCTTCGTGAGGTGCCCCAAGTGCGCAAAGACCTAGGCTATCCCCCGCTGGTTACGCCCATGTCCCAAATGGTTGGCACCCAATCTGTGATGAATATTCTCAATGGGGAGCGCTACAAGATGATTCCCAATGAGATCAAAGATTATGTAAAAGGCGAATACGGCCGCTCCCCCATGCCCATTTCCGACGAAATCCGCCACAAGTTGATCGGTGACGAAGAAGTCATCACGGAGCGGCCGGCCGACCATTTAGCGCCCGAGCTGCCCCACGCCATTGAGGGCAGCCGCGACCTCGCCAGAACCGATGAGGATGTCCTTTCCTATGCCTTATTCCCCGAGCCAGCGCTTCATTACTTTATGGAACGCGAAGCACGGGAACAGCAGGAAAGTGAGTCCGAGGTGGGGGCGGCGGCTTTGGCCAAAGAAGAAAAGGAGAGTGCGGTACCTTACATTACCGTCAGCATGCTATGAGTGTACGTGATCTCTTACGAAGCCTGTTCAACAGGGATATTGAATACATTGACGAGTACGTCGAGGACGCTGCTGGGGTGGACGCGGACGACATCGACGACGAGACTCGCGCGGTGATCGCAGTGACAGTGGCTGCAACCGCCTCCGGTGGACAAGACGCAAATTATCGCATTAAATCAATAAAGAGGGTTAGGTAGGACTATGAAGAAGTATATTGTCAGACTCAACGGCAGAGAGTACGAAGTCGAGATCGAGGAAGTCACCCGCGAGGAGAACGACCGCTACGTGGCTCCGGTTTCCTCTTCTCCGGCCAAAGCCGCCGCGCCGCAAGTGCAACCGTCCGGTGTGGGTGAAGGCGCTGTCGTCAAGGCTCCTATGCCGGGTTCGATTAATGATGTGCGCGTCAAGCCCGGCGACAAAGTGGCCAAAGGCGACGTCCTCTTAATCCTCGAAGCGATGAAAATGATGAACGAAATTGTCTCCCCTCAAGCCGGCACCATCACTGGACTAGCCGTTGCCAAAGGCGATTCGGTCTCGACTGGCGACGAAATGGTTTCCGTGGGATAAGGGGGCAAACTTGTGAATATTTTAGATTTCCTTACGCGCGGGATCACAAGCGTGACCTGGCAACAGGTGGTCATGTGGATCATCGGTGCCATCCTTATTTACCTTGCGATTGCGAAAGAATATGAGCCGTCCCTCCTCTTGCCTATTGGCTTCGGCGCCATTTTGGTCAACTTGCCTTTCTCTGGCGCCGTCACCCAGCTGATCCAAGGGACCCCTGTGGAAGGGGTGTTGGATACCCTTTATAGTGCTGGGATTGCGAATGAGCTCTTTCCTTTGCTTTTGTTTATTGGCATTGGCGCCATGATTGATTTCGGCCCGCTGCTCTCGAATCCTTTCATGTTGCTCTTCGGTGCAGCGGCCCAGTTCGGCATTTTCTTTGTCTTGGTCCTGGCTCGCATCATTGGTTTCGACCTGCGCGATGCGGCCTCGATATCCATCATTGCGGCAGCGGATGGCCCGACCTCAATTTTCGTTGCGAACTATTTTAACTCCAGTTTGATTGCCCCAATCACAGTGGCGGCATACAGTTACATGTCTTTGGTTCCTGTCATTCAGCCACCCGCAATCCGCTTAGTGACCACCAAGAAGGAACGCCAAATCCGCATGGAATACAACCCGCGTTCGGTCTCCAAAAAAACCAA
>CAZCLL010000169.1:0-1716 GCA_964499555.1 uncultured Fastidiosipila sp. | reverse complement strand
CTTCCCCATCCTGGTCACCATGATCACTGGCCTCATTGCCCCAACAGCCGTTTCCCTCGTCGGTTTCCTGATGTTCGGCAACCTGATCCGCGAATGTGGCGTCCTAGAGAGCCTCTCCCAATCCGCCCAAAAGGAGCTCGTCAACCTCATTACGCTCCTTCTCGGCATCACAATCGCGTCCAGTATGCGGGCCGAGAGCTTCGTTAATGTCCGAACCCTGGTGGTCATTGCCTTAGGCCTCGTTGGCTTCATCATGGACACCATTGGTGGCGTGCTCTTCGCCAAATTCTTGAACCTATTCCGCAAAACCAAAATCAACCCCATGATCGGCGCAGCTGGCATCTCGGCTTTCCCCATGAGCTCGCGCGTCATCCAGCGCATGGCGACGGAAGAAGACCCCGAAAACTTCATCCTCATGCACGCTGTCGGCGCCAATGTCTCCGGCCAAATCGCCTCGGTCATCGCCGGCGGCCTCATCATGGCCCTGATTCCGTAAGGCATCAGGTGAAACAAGGAGCTGATCACTATGGATAATGTATTAGAAGTTTTGAAAATCGCAGGTGTTGGCCTAATCGGCATCTTCACCGCCATCTTGGTCATTTATTTAATGATCCTTCTCCTCACCTACGCCTTCCCCTCCAAAAAGCGCGTAAAACGCCTGATCTCCCGCGAAACCGGCGAGATCCTCGAAGAACACCCCCTGAAGGATAGTTGATTTGGGGATGAGTTAGGTTGGGTTGAGTTGAATTGAATTGAGTTGAGTTGAGTTGAGTTTGGTTTGATTTGAGTTTGGTTGAGTTGAGTTTGGTTTGGTTGAGTTGAGTTTGGTTTGGTTGAGTTGATCGCCCTATAACCCATTATTAAAAGCCTGCCGTTTCAATATTCGGCAGGCTTTCTTTAGGCCATTTTATTCTTGCTCTCTCTAGCGCTTTCTAGCTCTCTCTAGCGGCCTCGCCCAAACCAGAATCGAAGGATATCGAGTCGATGCTACAGCCGACACAAGAAATCCTTCCGCTACTTCTAAAACAAACTTCAGGTATTACTACCGCTCCCTTAAATAAATGAAGAGAGTAGCTACCACTCCCTCAAATAAATCACAAGAGTGACTACCACTCTAAATGATTTGCTGTTAGCTGGTAATGGCTGTTGGGCAGGCAGTGACATGCGGTAGAAAATCTTGCATCTGTCTGTTATTTCGGCTGATATCCACAGCGGTTTGTTTTTTCTATATTTGCAGTGAAGCAGTGGTTGGTAATCCTTGCGTTGATTTAAGATATGGCGGAAGGAATTCTTGTGTTCGGTGCGTGTTCAGGGTGATATCCCTCAACTTCTAGTGATTTTTATATATCATAGTATTTTATATTGTTATATAATAAGTTCAAGTGGACAAAACTAGTCTCGATCCAAGCTGGCGACCAGTTTGGGAGGGAAATCGGTGGCAAAGATTACGCCACTATACCCGATCGGGATAATTCTGGGGCGTTTTGGGGAAAATGAGGCGACAGATAACTTGTTAAATTCGGATCGAGCCGACTTTTGTCCAGCATAATATATTGCGGACATCATTCAGACTGAAAATAACAATCTCCACCACAATTATCGTGTTGATTTTCGATTAAATCCGGGATCTAACCGCCCTAACAGCAATCTCCACCACGATTATCGTGTTGATTTTCGATTAAATCCGGGATCCAACCACCCAAACAGCAATCTCAA
>CAZCLL010000168.1:3519-4554 GCA_964499555.1 uncultured Fastidiosipila sp. | reverse complement strand
GATGGTCAGGATCCGTCGCTGTCCATACTTATCATATTACCTAATGCATGATAAGTGAAAATCCTGCGCCAAATCAGCCCTAAAAAGCCTGTTTGAGGGGGATTCCTAGAAAAAACCTCTGACAGATAATATGCTTTCCATGGATAACGACAAATCCTGACCAACATAAGTAGTTACGAAATTCCTGCGCTTACCCCACACTCCCCTCGCTCCCCCTAAACAACTCCAAGAGTAGGCAAGAACTTGGAAAACGCTGTGTTTTTCGTTACAATGGGATGGCCTGTACGTAAATGGCCAGGGAAAACGAAATAAATGACACAAATAACGTAACTAACACTGACACAACACCGCTTACGCCAACGCACTCAACAATGCGCAACCAAGCGCAACAATGCGCAAACCAAACACAACCAAACACAAACGCAAACCAATAGTGGAGAATATAAAGAAACATGAAATCCTTTTCGCGACTCGCCATAGCAACCATTCTGGGGCTTAGCTTAACGCTAGCCTCTTGTCGGCGCGTCGAGCCACCAGTCATCAATCCGTCATCCGGCCCATCGATCGACACTTCCGGGTCATCAGACCCATCCGACAACCCGGAAGGCACAACGCTTCCCGGCACAGATGATACAGCCAACGAAACGACACCTGAAACCACAAGCGCAGAAACAACACGTGGTGAAACCACCGAAACGGGATCAGAATCCACGGACCCAAATCAAACAGACCAGACAGACCCGACAGACCCAACCGGACCCTCGGAACCGACAGACCTAAGCGAACCCACAGACCCAAACCAAACAGACCCAAACCAAACAGACCCAAACCACCCATCAAGCCCGACCACTTCGAGTCGAACAACAAGTGCCAGTACCACGCGTGATCCCTTGGGCGGCATCATCGACGAGTGGCTCAATCCCACAACGCCCAATGCCAAGCCCGGTTCCATCAGAAACCCGCTCAAGCCCGGTGAAACCGCGCATTTTGACGGCTACGACACCCTGTTCGATCCTTTTCAGGCCGACGTAATCG
>CAZCLL010000168.1:0-3509 GCA_964499555.1 uncultured Fastidiosipila sp. | reverse complement strand
TTCAGCAAATTTATAGAGGAACCGAGGCCTTGCAAATGGTCAAGGATGCCAGCTCCGTCAATCCCGATCCCGATGATGGCTATGAGTATTTGGTTGCGCAGGTTTTGGTCAAGATCACTGATTCCAAGAATGGCGAAACCGTGGGCGTCAGCCCCTATTTCTTCTCCCTGGCTAGAGAAGATGGCCGTATGTATGGTGACGTGTCGCTTTTCCGAGCCATCACCCCGGTCCTCTCGACCCTCCGCGTTGGCGAAACCTCCATCGGCTACATCTGTTTCCAGGTCGACCAGAACGACCCGAACCCTTTCATCGTCTTCCTCTCCCGCGCGCACGGTGGCATTTGGTTCTCCACGGAGGATCCGGAAGCCGCTCCCGCCGGTACCACAAGGTTCTCCATTAAATAAAGCGAGCAGCCCCCAAGCCACTCGCTTCTACTTTCCTATCACTTGGCCAAAGCCGCCGCCCCCACTTCCCCCGACAGCCTTTAGTACACCGTCGAAGAATTGGTGAGGTAAGGGTTGTAGCCTTCGCGTTTTAAGGCATCTAAGATTTCTTGCTTGTGCTCGGTTCCAAACGCCTCGAGCGTCACTTGGAGCTCCACCGCGGCATTTCGGTTAATCGAAACAAACTGATTGTGTTCCAGATGAATAATGTTGCCGCGGTGCTCCGCCACAATGTGGGCAATCTTCTCCAACTGACCCGGCCGATCCGGCAAAAGAACCGAAAAGGTAAAAATTCGATTCCGGGAAATCAAGCCATGCTGAACCAAAGAAGACATCGTAATCACATCCATGTTACCGCCGCTCAAGATACAGCAAACCTTGGAATCCGGCGTCAAACCCAGCTCTGGATGATTAGCTAAATGCTTCAAAGCTGCCACCGACAACAAGCCCGCATTCTCAACAATCATCTTGTCCGACTCCATGATGTCAAGAAACGTACCGACAAGCTCTTCATCGCGAACCGTAATCACCCCATCCAGATACTTCTCCAAATAAGGGAAAACGTGGCTACCGACACGAGCCACCGCCACGCCATCCGCAATCGTCTCCGCGTGGCGTAACGAACCAGGGAAGCCTTGCGCCAAGGCAAGCTCCAAAGAATTCGCCCCCGAAGGCTCAATGCCCAAAACCTTGGCTTCCGGGCGTTTTTGCTTCACATAAGCCGCAATCCCAGAAGCCAAGGCGGCCGGCCGCTACGCCCATCTTGGACGGCGGACCAGAAACAGGTCAATATCTGGCATATCTTGCAAAACTTCAACAGCAACCGAACCCTGACCCTGCGCCAAGATCGGATCATCAAAAGGGTGGACAAAGGTGTAGTCTTTGGCTTTGGCCTCTGCAACAGCAAAAGCAAAGCTCTCGTCAAAACTATCCCCGAAGAGCCTTACTTCCGCCCCGTAACTTTTCGTGCGGTTAATCTTCATGAGCGGCGTGGTCACGGGCATCACGATGATCGCCTGCAAGCCCAGGTCCCTCGCAGCCCGGGCAACCCCCTGCGCGTGATTCCCCGCCGAAGCCGTCATCAAGGGATGCTTCTTCTCTTCCTCCGTCAAATGCTGAATCTTCCAAAAAGCCCCGCGAATCTTGTACGCACCCGTAATCTGCTGATTCTCCGGCTTCAAATACACATTCACGTGATTCTGCGCCGTAAGCCCCTCACTGAACAACAAAGGCGTGTGCTTCACGTAGCTTTCCAGCCACTGGCTCGCCTCCTCAATCCGTTCACAGGTCAAAGGATCATCCGCACTACCAATCTGTGCTCTTGTCTTTTCTACTACGGCCAAAGTCGCCTGCAAATCACTTTCGCTCTCTTGAAGAAATTGCATCATAAAAGGGATCTTCTCTACTCTCTAAACAATTATTGCGAAATCCATTATAATCAGAAAATCTTTAGGATGACACGCCAAATCACTTGCCGTAAGTTTTCGCCCAGAAAAATTCGCAAGTTAGCCCTTAGTATAGCCGCTTATAAGCCACTACAACACCATCGAGAGGAAACGATCACCATGATTCAAGAACAAACTCATTCACATAATGATAATGGCCGCCACGCCGACAGCAATGCGCCGCTTACTACGCCCGGAGACAGCGGGCCTGACACCAGAACCGAAATCAGGCCGCTCCTCCCCGTCTACGCCGAAGGCATCATCCCCAGAGTTGCGGCCTTCCACGACATTTGCGGCTACGGAAATTGCTCCTTAGGCATCGCCATGCCAGTCATCTCCGCAGCAGGCGTCGAAGTGTGCCCCGTTCCAACATCCGTCCTTTCCGCACACACCGCCTTCCCCGTCTTCTCCTTCCTAGACACCACCTCAACACTCCCCGACTTCCTTCGCAGTTGGAAAGAACTCAACGTCAAAATGGACGGCCTCTACACCGGTTTCCTAGGCTCCTCCGAACAAATCGAGCTCATCATCGCCTACATCAAACTGTTCCCAGAAAGTTATCGCATCATCGACCCCGTCATGGGCGACCATGGCATCCGCTATGCCACCTACACCGAAGCCATGTGTGACGGCATGAAGCGCCTCATTCCCTACGCCGACGTCCTCATGCCCAACCTCACCGAAGCCGCCATCCTCCTCGACCGCCCCTACACCGGCCAAGCCATCTCGCAAGCCCAAGGCCAAGAACTCTGCGAGTCTCTCCTGGCCAAAGGCGCCCGCCACGTCATCCTCAAAGGCATCCACCGCGACTACACCATCTACAACGCCATTATGAGCTCAGACATCCCCTACACCGAAATCCCCAACGAAATGCACCCCACCTCCCTCCATGGAACTGGTGACCTCTTCGCCTCTGTCGTGACCGCCGCGCTCTTCAGCGGCCACAAACTCCCCGAAGCCGTCACCTTCGCCGCTGATCTCGTCTACCGCGCCATCTGCCTTTCGGTCAGCCAGCCCGGTTTCCAAGAGCGCGGCGTCAGTTACGAGCCCCTCATCGGCTCCATTGTCCAATTCTGCATGGGGTGATGGTTGTTTTGTGTGGGGTAATGCTTGTTCTGTGTTTGCGTGATGCTTGTTCTGAGTGGAGTGATCGCTTCTTAGCTGAAATAACCTACTTGAGATGACTCATTCCCTCCTCTTGGTTTATATAATAAGTCATATTGGTCAGGATCAGCAGCAATCTAAGTTCAACATATTACTCATCGCCAAACGGCCCCAGAAACCGCCTGAAAATCCCCTTTTCCGAGCATTTATCTCTCGTTTTTGCTCGTCACTCCCCATTTCCCCAAGATTTTTTTGGATTCATGCAGATCCTGACCACCTTAACAAGTTATCCATTGACCTTACTGCCTGTAAAACAAGAAACGATCCTCTAGGAGGTACACTTTGGCTCTCAATCGTTCAATCAAGGTCCCCATGCCTAAAGAAAATGTAATGATCAATAAGCAAAAAGGGATACCCTATGTCTATCGAATTTTACGAAGTTACCGAAACGCCAAAGGACAGCCTACCTGTGATAAGCGTTCCATTGGTCGATATGACGAGGAGAGTGATATGCTTA
>CAZCLL010000167.1:3672-4601 GCA_964499555.1 uncultured Fastidiosipila sp. | reverse complement strand
GAGCAGCCTCGACGAGGCGATACCGCCGACCGGCAATGCCGGGCTTGCCACCGGCACCAGCTATCTTTACGGCATCCAGATGTTCCGCCAAGCATTCACCCCTCGGCAGCGGTATATCCTCCTGACCATGGCGCGCGAGGTGCGCCGCGCCCACCGGGAAATGGTCGAGCAAGGCATGGATCAGGAACGGGCCAAGGCCGTTACGACGTATCTCGGTCTGTGGGTAAGCCGCCTTACAGACCGATGCAATTCACTTTGTCGTTGGAATAATGCGAGAGAGGTCATTCAAGGGCTTACCGACATGAAACGGTTCGCCATGATGTGGGACTTTCCCGAGGTGAACCTTTTTGGTGGTGCATCAGGAGATTCATGGGGAAGTTTATTGTACATTACCGCCGCCGTCCGTAGGGAGGGACAATACCGCAACCCGGTCCACGTCGTGCGGGGCTCTGCCGCGGAGCTGCCGTACGGACCCGGGACTTTCGATGCGGTGATCACTGATCCTCCCTACTATGACAACGAAAGCTATTCGGAGCTTTCCGATGTCTGCTATGTCTGGCTGCGGCCGACCATCGGCTTTCTCTATCCCGAACATTTCGCGAGCCAACTGACGCCGAAGAAGAAGGAGTGCGTTGCCGCCGCCTATCGCCAGGGCGGAAAGCAGAAAGCGAAAATCTACTACGAAAACTGCCTGTACGAATCCCTGAGGGAAGCCCATCGCGTCACGAAACCGGGAGGAATCCTGATCGTCGTCTACGCCCATAAGACCACCCTCGGCTGGGCGACCCTGGTCGATGCACTGCGGCGCGCCGGATATGAGGTGGCCGAGGCTTGGCCGATTACTACCGAAACAAAGGCCCGGGTGGCCCATCAAGACGACGCGGCCCTTGCCTCCAGCATTTTTCTGGTCGCCCGGAGGCGGGAAGCGA
>CAZCLL010000167.1:1186-3662 GCA_964499555.1 uncultured Fastidiosipila sp. | reverse complement strand
CGTCAGGATCTCGAAAGGATCGTCCGCGAGCGGGTCGATTCGCTCTGGAAGATGGGCATCAGCGGCGCGGATCTGGTCATTGCCGCCGTAGGGGCTGGACTACGCGCCTTTACCCGTTTCGCACGCGTGGAATATGCCAACGGCGAGGACGTTCCGGCTGAGAAGTTCCTGGCTGAAGTCGAAGGGGTCGTGCTGGAAACGCTCTTGGAGAAAATATTTGGGGTGACCGGAAGCGGCGTTGCCGCGGTGGATGGCCCGACGCGGTTCTACGTCCTCTGGCGGTATGCCTACAAAGCCGCGGAGATGGACGCAGGTGAAGCCATCGTCTTCACCTACGGCCAGAACGTGGAGCTCGACGGGCAAAACGGGCTCGCGTCCGGAAATCGCGCCCTTGTCGAAAAGAAGAAGGGCATGTACCGTCTGCGCGATTTTTGCGAACGGGGCGCAGACGAAAGACTGGGTACGCCCAAGCCGACCCATGCGGACGGGTCGCAGAAGGCCGACGGATCCCTACGGGCGGATGGAACGGGTACGCCCGCCCCATTGATCGACATCCTGCACCGCATCCTCTGGCTCCTGGAAAACGAACCCCGTAATCTGAACGGCTTTCTCGACGAGGCGCGGCCGGACCGGGAACGCCTGCGGCTGGTCGCCCAAGCCCTGGCGGGGACGGCGCTGGCTGGCCGTAAAGACGACGGACCGGAGCACGCCGTGACGACAACAGCTTCAGAAGCCGCCGCGCTCAGAAAGCTCGTTGCCAATTGGCGAAGCTTAATTGACCAAAACCTTGATGCTAGAGGACCCCTATTTGATGATTTGAGGAGGTAACCGATGAAGCTAAAGGCGTTTCGTGTATCGATGTACCGCTGTATCCTCGATTCAGGCTGGATAGAAGTTAGTCCGCTCACTGTAATTGTGGGCAAAAATGAGGCCGGAAAGACAACACTCTTGCGAGCACTACATAAATTCAACCCATTCAAGCCTGAGCCATACTTAATGGACAGCGAATGGCCAAGGGGCCACCGCAGGGAACGCAACGACACTGTGGCTGTTTGTACTACTAGATTCGAACTATCTGCCGAAGAAAAAGCGGACCTCGGAAAAATCACTGACCAATCTATCGCAGAATTATCAGAACTTGAAATCACGAAGGATTATGCCGGGCGATTCGAAATTCGGTTCCCATCCGAACTGTTTCCTGACAAACTTCATCCAAATGACATAGACCAGATTTGTTCCACTTTGCCGAGTGTAACGGAGCCTGTATCTGATACTTTCAGACAAAAAGCCACTGAGCTGGCACAAGAAGCTCGAAGACTTGCGCATGAGGGCCGTTTCTCCGAGTTTCAGCGTCTCGGTTCAGAGCAACTGCCTTCGTTACAGCAGGTAATGAGTCCTGAAGGACAAAACCCGCACCGCGGGCATGAGCAAGAGTATATAAACCAATATCAAGCAAAGCTCCAACAGATCGCCAAGACTCTATCGACAACACCTTCAATCCAGAAAAGGGCCCATGAATATGTGGTCAAAGCTTTACCTACATTTGTCTATATGTCTGATTATCAGGCCTTCCAGGGGAGCGCCCACTTGGACCAGGTGAAGCAACGCAAGGATCGGAATCAGTTGACAGGAGAAGACAAGACTCTGCTCACAATAATGGAGCTTTCCGGATTAGACCTCGAATCCGAAGTATCAAAAGGCCAGCAACCGGAGAGAGAGCAACGGCAGTATGACCTTGATGATGCATCCGCAACGCTGACAAGAGAGATCTCGGATCGCTGGAAGCAACGCCGATATGAAGTTCAGTTCAGAGCTGATGGTCAACTCTTCTTTACGTTTGTAAAAGATGAACATGACCCATCGCTGATCCGGCTGGAGGAAAGATCTAAAGGCTTTCAGTGGTTCTTCTCTTTCGACCTCATGCTCATGCATGAAAGCAAAGGAACTTTCAAGGGCTGTGTAATACTGCTCGATGAACCTGGGCTACATCTGCATCCTGATGCGCAACGGGACCTTCTGATACGGTTAGAAGAGTATGCGAAGGAGAATGCCCTAATCTACACAACCCATCTTCCATTCATGATCGACTTGCGTAAGCCCGAACGTATACGAGTACTCAACGAAGTGCCCGGCGATGGCGTTGTGGTGAGCGACGACTTGACACAAAGCCAGCCCGAAGGCAAGTTTGTGCTACAGGCAGCGCTTGGAATGTCTGGTAGTACAAGTTATCTCGTAGCCGAAAGGAACCTCATCGTTGAAGGTGTGGACGATTTTTGGATTCTGACCGAACTTTCTCGCCTTCTAAAACATTCTGGAGCTCCATCACTCCCTGATGATCTTTTCATAACCCCTGCCGGAGGAGCATCAGAAGCAGCGTATGTTGCCACGTTCATGATAGGTCAGAAGCTGAAGGTGGTGGTACTCTTGGATTCTGATAGAGCCGGAGAGGATGCAAAGGATAAATTGGTTAAGAAAT
>CAZCLL010000167.1:471-1176 GCA_964499555.1 uncultured Fastidiosipila sp. | reverse complement strand
GCTGACTAAATATCAGTCAAATCAGGCATATGTTTTGAGCCTTGGAGAATGTGTTGGTATTGGTGACAAGGAGTTTTCAGTGGAAGACTTGTTCCCCGATGACTATTACCTTGAGAGAGTGCGCCGCGTATATAAGAAACAGCTTTCTGCCTCAGGCGATCCGACAATCGAGATAAAAGGAGACGGCCAACTTTGTAAACGGATTGAGCGAGCGATGGAGAAGCTAAGCATCAAGTTCAATAAAGGTTCCGTTGCAAAAGCGATCCGGGCTGAGCTTGCAGGGATGAATGACGCAAGCGGTTTGCCCGGGCCGACAAAAACGCTGGCAATCAAGCTCTTCGAGAGGATACAGCAGATATTGCCTGCGGAGGAGATGCCATGAACACACATACGCTTCGCCCATGGACTGACCTGGTGAAGCTCCACCCCGATGTGGAAGCGGGGGCGTTGACCGAAGCGGTGTTTGCCATCGACCTTGGCGCCATCGCGGCCAACGATCCCAATGTGCCTGTCGTCAACCGGGATCCGGAGGCTTTCTTCCGAGCGACCTACCTGACGACCGATCTCCGGAAACTTCTCGATGAGGTCCTGGCCTGTTTGATGGGAAAGTCGGGTTATAACCGGGTGCTCAAACTCAGGACGCCCTTCGGAGGCGGGAAATCGCATACCCTGGCATCGCTCTTTCATGCGGCACGCAATAGGACC
>CAZCLL010000167.1:0-443 GCA_964499555.1 uncultured Fastidiosipila sp. | reverse complement strand
TTTCTCCCGCCCCGGTGACGTGGCTGTGGCCGTATTCGACGGTGAGAAGTTCGATGCGCGTAACGGCAAAACGCTGGAGGACGGCCGGATAATCCAGACCATGTGGGGTTGGATCGCCTGGCAGATCGATCCCGTAAATGCATTTCCTTTGGTGGCCAACCATGACAAGGACCGCGTTGCCCCAGGCGGGGATGTGGTTCGGGACCTGCTCACCAGGGGTGCCGGTGGCAGGCCGGTCCTCATCCTCCTGGATGAAGTGCTCAAGTACATGGAAAGGGCCGCCGCGGTCAGCGTTCTCGATTCCACACTGCAGCGCCAGGCCAAGGACTTTTTCCAAAACTTGACCGTCGAGGTGGCAGGAAGCGAAAAGGCGGCACTCGTCTACTCACTCACCTGGAGTGCCAGGGAGGCGCTGGGCAATGTGGGACTGCTCGCCGAGATCG
>CAZCLL010000166.1:0-4611 GCA_964499555.1 uncultured Fastidiosipila sp. | reverse complement strand
TGGGTGACTGAATTGAAATAATAATGGGTGACTGAATCGAATAATAATATTCACAATGCAAGAGTCACCTCCGCTACCTATAAAAAAACGTCCAGGATGACTACCGCTCTCAAACACTTGCCGTTCGTAGGGAATCACCTACTACGCAGGTAGTTAGATGCGGAAGAAAATCCTCTATCCGTCTGTTGTTCCGGCTGATATCCACAGCGGTACGTGCGTTCTGTGTTTCAAGTACTGCGATGGATGGTAATCCTTACGTTGATTTGAGTTTTAGGGCGGAAGGGACTCTTGTGTTCGGTGCGTGTTCGGGTCGATATCCCCCATTTCTAGTAAATCAGGAGCAGCTGGTGGGATAAATGGATAGGTAACATGGTAAGGTGGTCAGGATCTGTCGCTGTCCATACTTACCATATTACCGAATGCTTGATTTTCGAATGATCAGCCCCAAAACTTGTCTTTAATAACGCCTCTCGAAGGTCATTCCCAGGAAAATCCATCGGCAGATAACATGTTTCCCATGGATAACGACAAATCTCGACCAGGGTAAGTTGTTACCCAAAACCACGTCACAATTTCCCCTCATCCGTTTCTAGAAATCTTGTGTAAATATCTGTGCCATTGGCTGTAGGCTGCGCATATCTTCAAATTTGTCGATATGCGCAGCCCGTCAAGAACCAACCAAGCTACTAATGAACCCATCCCACCAAACAGACAAGCGTTATAGTCGAACGGACAGTGAAGTGATAGAATAATGAAGATTATTAAAAAATCACATCGGATTTCACATCCGAATTTCTAGATGATGCACCCGATTAGCGGGGCACAATCTAGATACTGGATCACAATCCGTACATCGGGTCACAACAACTCGGGATGCTGAACATTACCTTCTAAACCGTAGGCGCGGAACACAAAAATCAGAAACAGAGACAACAACAAACACAACAAACAACACCGCCACGGCCCCTGAGCAAACCAAAAGACCCTTGTTCCAGAAAGGAAACTTCTATGGAGCCTCAACAGAACAGACCAGTGGAGCCACAGCGCAGCAGAGTAGCAGAGACTCAAAACAGCAGAGTAACAGAGACTCAAAACACCAGAGCAGCAGAGCCACAGCGCAGCAAAACGATGGAGCCACAAGAAATCAAACAAGCCGTTGATCGAATTCGCAACAATGTGCAGAGCGTCGTGATCGGCCAAAGCCGCGCCATTGACCTCTTAATCATTGCTTTGGTGAGCCGCGGCCATGTCCTATTGGAGGATGTGCCGGGCATTGGGAAAACAACTTTGGCGCAGGCTTTGGCCAAGTCCTTAAACTTGGACTTCAGCCGCATCCAGTTCACGCCGGACGTCATGCCCTCGGATATCACGGGCTTCAATATGTATAACCCGAAGCTGGGAGAATTCACCTTCCACCCGGGTGCCATCATGGCGAACTTGGTTTTGGGCGACGAGATCAACCGCTCGTCACCGAAAACACAGTCCTCGCTTTTGGAAGCCATGCAGGACAGGCAGGTGACCGTCGACGGTGTGTCCTACCAGTTGCCCGATCCCTTTATGGTCATCGCAACGCAGAATGCCGTGGAGCAGATCGGGACCTACCCCCTGCCCGAGGCGCAGCTCGACCGCTTCATGATCAAGTCCAATTTGCGTTATCCTTCTGCGGATGAAGAAGTGCGGATCTATCAAATGCATGCGGGGCACTCGCCTTTGGCCGACATGCAGCCGGTTCTGTCCGTGGAAGATGTGAAGCAGCTTCAGGAAGCCGCCATCGATGTCTACGTGGCCCCGGCCCTTTACGACTACGTGGCGAAACTGGCTCAAGAAACGAGACGTCACAAGCAAGTGCAGTTGGGGGTCAGCCCTCGTGGTGCGCTGATGCTCGTGCAGGCGGCAAAAGGTCGCGCGCTCATCGAAGGCCGTGACTATGTCTTGCCGGATGACATTCATTATTTAGCCCCGTACTGCCTGGCGCACCGCATCATCTTACATAGTGACAGCGAGTTGGCCGGCCAGACATCGAACAGCGTGGTTGAGCAAATACTGAAGGCCACCCCTCTGCCGCGTCAGTCCTGAGAATAGTTGGTAAGGCATGAGCGTACGATTTGTCCTCTATCTGATCCTGGTAGGGATCGCTTACGCTATCTACAGTTTCAGCGCGAACGCACCCTTGCTGTTCCTTTTGATTCTGCTGTTGGCGTTGCCGGTCTGTTCTTTTGTGTTGTTGTTCGTGGGGCGCTTCTTCGTTCGCATTGAGCTAAGTTTGGCCAAAGCCGCCGGCCGCACCTGGGTCCAAGGACGTGAGAAAGCCCAGGTATACAGGCTAGACCCCTTCACCTTATCCCTCAAAATTGAGAATCGAAGCCCCTTTTTCTTTCCTCTGGTGAAAATCGAATTCAACCTTCCCCGAGGCGGTGACACCTTGCTACCCGATCATGACTGGCATGCCAGCTTCAGTGACGGATCCTCGAATGAGGTGCACTTTTTCGACGAATACCTATCCTTCGAAAGCGAAGAAACGGAAAGTGATGGCGTTACCAACGTTGGTAACGTTGGTAACGCGGCCAACCCAAGACCCAGAGGCGTAGACCGGAGACGGACCTGGCGCCTTTTCCCCACGCCCCATCTGGCCTATGTACGGAAAATCCTGACCGCCGTCCTCCCGCAACGAAGCACCAGCTATCAGGAAATCACCCTTTCGGCCAGAAATAAAGGCAGCTTCCAAGTCGGCACAGACTCCATTTTGTTGCAAGATCTCTTTGGCTTCTTTTATTTGCCGCTGCCTAGGTCGGCAAGAATGGACAAGGCCAGCGGCAAGTCAAGGACCGCCGTTGAAATGGACGTCATCCCCAATCCCTATCGTTGGCAGTCGCCCGGGACCGGGAAACTCCAAGCCCCTGAAGAAGTCATGATGAACACCCAAAACCTCAAAGTCTCCAACGAAGTCGATACCCTAGCCAACGTCCGAGACTTTGTCCCGGGCGACCGCATCAAGCAGATCCACTGGAAACTCTCCGCAAGGTCCGGCAAATGGCTCGCCAGAGAATTTGAAGATCCGAGACAGGGTGGTATCCTCTTTATCTTGGATCCCAAACTCCCCGACGACTGTATCAAGCCATTAGCCTACAGTAACGACGCACCGGAAATTTTGGCCGCCACAATGCGTGTCCTCTCCAGAACCGAAGGCCCACTAAACCTTCTCCTAGGCGAAGACTACTTCACGGCCCCTGGTGAGGGCATTGAACCTCATGGCTTCTACCAGGCGATGATGCATTGGAAGCCACAAATCAGAGAAAATGATCCTAGGACCAAAGACGACGAAACCCGCCAAGCTTGCCAGATTACGAGTCACCGCTTGGAGCTTTCGGACCTGCTGAAGAAAGAAACCACGAAACAGCGCTACCGCGCCATCGTCATCTTGACCGCCCGCATGAGTGAAGGCCTCTCCCACGAGATCCGCCGCGCCCAGAAGCAGGGCTCCCAGGTCCTTTTGATCTTCCTTCATAACGAAAACAAACAGAGTTTGAACGAGATGCTTCGCCCACTGGCCGCATCCAAAATCCGCCTCTTCCCAACCCGTCTGAACTCTTTGGTGCCCTACCAGGAAGTCACAGAGGCTACAACGGAGGCTAAGACCCAATCATGAGTAGTACATTTCTAGCAAAAATTAAAAGTCAAACGCTCCTCTTTTTGATGAGCTTCGTTTTCTCCTTCAGCCTCGCCATGTTGCTGACCGATGTCTTCCACTGGGACATTTCCTGGACCAGTCACCTCATCGGGACCTTCGTGAGCCTTCTCGCATTAACGATCCTCTTTTTCAATTCCTACACCTCGATCGGGACGCTGGGCATCATTATTCTGGGGAGTTTAGTCTTCCTCTTAACGCCCTTGCGAAATGCCGCTTGGGTACTGGAGCGCGTCGAAAGTCTCACAACTAGGTTTGAAGCGGCGGGCAATTTAGGTGCACGTTTCATCAGCGAAGGCTTCTCCTTCCTCAACAATACCTTGACGGCTGCGGAGCAGGAGACGTGGGCTTTCCTAGGTTCTCTGGTGCTCTTCGGTTTCACTTTCCTGATCTACCTGATGATTCAGAAAGTACGGACCTTCTGGTTCCCCTTGGTCCTCCTGATTCTCCTGATTTCCTTGACCGTTTACGTGCCGAACCCGGCTTCCCTTCTCTGGCTCATCCCGATTGGCGTCGTCGCCATCGTCATGATTCTCCTAAGTTCCGGGCACCTCTTAGACCTCCTTCGCAAGAAAAAGGGCGGGAAACACTTGCTCGCAGCGGGCGGTCAGATGGCGATCGCCGTGGTCTTAGCGCTGGCTTTGGCCGTCGCAGCCACGGGCTTCCTCAACTACGCAACAATCTACTCGCCTTACTGGCAGGGCATCGTGGACGACCTCATCACGCTCTTCCCAGACTCCTTGCAGCCGCCTCTTAGCATTTCGCCCTTCTCTCTGGGGCAGGATGGCTACTATCCCTTGGGCGACCGCTTGGGTGGGCCGGTGGAGCTTGAGGACAGCCACGTGGCGGAAGTCACCGGCAATGTCCCAGGCCTTCTGAAGGTCCAAAGCTCCGACACCTACGACGGCCTTCGCTGGACCCGGCTC
>CAZCLL010000165.1:0-4691 GCA_964499555.1 uncultured Fastidiosipila sp. | reverse complement strand
GAAATCGTGATGTTGCGCGGCGTCATCTTTGACCTGGACGGCGTGATCACCGACACGGCCGAATACCATTACCAGGCGTGGAAGCGGCTGGCTGATGAAGAAGGCATTTATTTCGACCGCGCCATCAACCAGCGGCTTCGCGGCGTGTCGCGCTTGGCCAGTTTGGACATCATTCTCGAACGTTCGGCCAAAGCCTACGGCCCCGAAGACAAGGAGGCTTTAGCGGAACGGAAGAACAACTACTACAAGGAAGCTATCGACCAACTCGACGAGCGCGCCTTGCTCCCCGGTGTTGTGCCATTCCTGGAATCATTGAAGGCGCGCGGTGTCAAGCTCGCCTCTGCCTCTTCCAGCAAAAACGCCCCCACCCTCCTGGCTCGCACCGGCATCACAGATTACTTTGATGTCCATGTCAACGGCACCGATATCCAGCATTCCAAACCGCACCCCCAAGTCTTTTCGCAGGCAGCCGAACGCCTCGGCATCCCTCCCGAAAATTGCCTCGTCCTCGAAGATGCCGAGGCCGGCATTGAGGCTGGCAAAGCCGCCGGCATGCGCACCCTAGCCATTGGCCACATTGCCTCCCGCTTCCTCGAACTCGGGGCGGACAGCGGCGCTTTCTCCCTCTCTTCCGTCCGCCCCGAAGACCTCGACGTCATCTGATCTAAGTCGTTCTGTTCCAGCTCCAGATTCCATGAGCTGCTTCTGGTATTGACTCTCCTTCAAACAGGCTCCTTCCCTTCTAGGTTGGGGCCAGTTTTCTGTTCTGTCTGTTGCTTAGCAGGTGCAAGAGCGAAGGCAGGTGTGGCAACTGTGGCCAGTGTGGCAAGTGCTAGTGCAGTTGCAAGTGCAGTTGCAAGTGCGAAGGTAGTTGCAAGAGGCGTTGGAAGGGCAGTTTCTCTTGCACCCGTACGCTTATCCCGCCGCCAAGTTCGCTATTTCAGGCGGAAGGATTTCTTGTATTCGTCTTCTTGGCGGGTGATATCCACAGCGGCAGGGTTTTGTCTTGGGTTTGCTGTTGAGCAAAATGGATTTATGTGGTGTTGAACGTTATTGAATCTTCTCAAGAATCAACTCACTTCAATAATCATGGCTGAAATTTCGGATTGATTGAACTTTTTGACGGCTTGAAAAATACAAATCTTATTATGCTGGTCAGGATCTGCAGGAATACAAGATTATCATGTTATACATTGCCTAATTTTCCTCAATTCTCGAAAAAAACATACCGATCGGGGCAATTTCGACCTGTTTACCTACTGTTTTCCTGTAAACACTCGTCACCAATTTGGATTCGTGCAAATCCTGACCACATTAACATATTATATGTAGTCTTTATGTACCTTGTTGCTGAATTACAGCAGGAAAACCAGTTTTCCATCGCAAAAATTACACGACCACCAAGCTCGTACTAGTTTTTTACAGGCCTAAGAACCAGAATCAAAAATATAAAAAATTACCCTGGACCGATTCTGTCGTTGTGCTGCAAGAACACTGCTCAACAAGGTGCTGTAATCAGAAAAGCTATCTCGTACAGTAGATGATAGTCCATGTTTTGGCAAAATTTGAGTCTTTTATGGACTATCATCTACTCACAAACATTTGCAGAATAAGATACTCACAGCATATCGACGATTTGGTCCACCATATCTTATTATGCAATCCAAATCAACATCTCCCCCCAAAAAGCCTCGCTAGCCTCACTAGCCCTCCAGAAAACACCCCAAACCAACGGATATCTACCCAAACCACGAACGGATTCCAGAATTCCCTCCGCCAAACAGCGAGCCAGGAACAATGGCGCTAAGCAAAACAGACACGCAAACCGAATCGAAGCCCAACCCAATCCAATCCAATCCAATCCAATTCAATCCATCCAATCCCAATCCAGCCCAGAAACCCAAACACCACACAGTAAGGCTAACGCCCTACCCATTATTCATCTTTACAAAAAGCAACAATCGCATCGTGTAAAAGCTGCGTCGCTCCCACACCAAAGCGCTCATAATAAGCCGTGAAGCGCTCATCCGCCAAGTACATTTCCGCCAAGCCGACATGAGCCTCCGCCGAATATTCTGGCCAGTAAAGCATCAGCCATTCTTTGTGAAGCTGCGCAATTTCCAACATCGCTTCCATCGACGGTCTAACGAATGCCGCCTCCTCCGAAGCATCCTGCGAACCACGCTCCGCAGCCTGACTCTCAAAATTACCAGTAGCGAGGGTGGAAGCGAGGGCTTTGGCCATAGCCAACTCCAACTCGCCGCCCCTCGCAAAATCTGCCTCGGTCAGCCCCTGAAACTTCGCGTTCGACGCCTGAACCGCCGCCTCGCCATACTTTCGCCGAATTTCCTCACCGAACTGCTCCTCATTTGCCTGCAATTTCTGCGCCTTAAACGCCTCAAACTTCTCCCGATCGCTCATTTTTTCCCCTCCTAACGTCCGCTCCACCAGGTCGATGATCCGGTCCAGCTGCGCTCTTTTCGCCCGTAACGCCACTAAGTGTCCGGCCAAAGCCGCCCCCACCTCATACCCCGGCGCTGTGATTATTTTGCCAATTTCCTCAAGCTCCACGCCCAACTCCCGGTAAAAAAGAATCTGTTGCAAACGCTCCACTTCCTTTTCACCATAGATTCGGTAGCCGTTGGAGCGGATGCTTTTGGGCTTCAAAAGCCCTTGCTGATCATAGAATCGAAGCGTCCTGCTACTAACCCCGGCAAGCTTCGCCAACTGCGAAATGGTATAGTCCATATCTTGCTCCTCTGTTTGATGGTGTACTTGTGGTGCACTTGTGGTGTACGTTTGGTGCACTGCTGCTTAGCAGTATGAACCTTTCCCTTACGTCAATGTCAAGTAGGATTTTGTAAGCGACTCACCTAAGCGACTCAAATTTAGAAATTCTAGTTTCATTCAGATTTTCGGTAAATCACTTTGTTGTATTTTGTTGAGCTCAGGGTTGGATGTCAATTTGTGTGAAGGGTAGCTTCTTTGGCACCCGTACATTTTTTACCGCGTCCAAGTTCGCTATTTGTGGCGGTAGGAATTCTTGTATCCGTCTTCACGGTGGGTGATATCCACAGCGGCGGGGTTTTGTCTTTGGTTTGCTGTGGTGCTGTCGGAAGATTCTTTTGCATCCATCTTCACGGCGGGTGATAACCGCAGCGGCGGGGTTATGTCTTTAGTCTAGTTCCGAGTGCGTTTGGACGTGGGGCATTGTGATTCTCTGAATTTTTCCAATGATCAACCTGCCACAAAAAATAGCTGAAAAATCTGTATGAAAGAATTTTTGCTGGACTGTTAATTATAAATCATGTTATACTGGTCAGGATCTGCAGGAATACAAATTTAACATATTATACATTGCCTGATTTCCCTTAAATCTCTAAAAAACAGCACGCTCGGGGCGATTTCGACCTGCTTACATACTGTTTTCCTGTAAACACTCGTCACCAATTTGGATTCGTGCAAATCCTGACCACATTAACATGTTATATGCTTCTTTTCCGTACCTTATTGTTGAATTACAGCAGTAAAAACTAATTTCCCATCACAAAAATTACACGACCTCCAAGATCGTATCTGTTTTTGTCCAAGCCTAAGAACCAGCAACAAAACCCCAAGCAAATTAGAAACCCAAACTCAAACCAAAACCCCAAGCAAAATAGAAACCCAAACCCAAACCAAACAGAAATCGAAACAGAAATAGCAACAGAAATAGCAACAGAAACAGCAACAGAACCAAAGCCACACGGGCTTTGGTCCTGTTGCCAATGATCACTTAGGCTGGGCAATAATACCCTTACTCTACCAAACCCTCCAGCAGGGTTTTGGTCCCCTTTAGGGAGCGAATTTCGGAAATTTCTTCGGTGACTTCGATGACGCCTTGGTATTCGCCTTCGGCATCGCGGACCGCATAGTAACGGATCAGGATGAACGCATTACCTATGCCATCCGCCCCTTCCTTCTGGATCCAGAAATATTCTTGATCCTTTTCGCCGCTCTTGAATTGGTCGATCAGGGCCTCGACGATGTGGACACTCTTCGGCGGATGGCAGTCGCGCACCTCGCGCCCGATAATGGTGCGCGTTCTGGGGAAGACGCGCTCTTTGCCCTCAGAAAAATACTGGACGCGGCCATCTTTGTTCACGAATGTGATGTCGACAGGCAGGGTATTCAGCATGTTTTCGAGGTCTTTGCCGTTGAAATAGCCGGAAGGCAGATTGACGTCGTTATCACCGCCGCGGTCCTCGAGCCTGACCTCTTCGCCGCGCGCAAACGCCTTCACATCCGACGGGCTCGCCCCCTCAACATGTTGGGCAAAGGCGTAGCCGATCTGGTCAGACTCGCGCGCAATTGTCAGCCACTCTTCGTCCGTCAGCGCGTCCAGCATCATGGGTTTAAGGATCTTGTTCTCCTTTGTGATCATGTTGCGGATGCTCTCCTCCATGTCCGCGAGCAGTTCATCGTTATACTCGCCGTTTTCAACCATGGCCAAAGCCGCCTTGATCTTCTGCCGGATCTCATCATCGACGCCCCACATCACTTTTGGGGGTGCCGTGATTCCGCGCTTTTCGAGATAAGGAAACATCAGATTTTCTTTGCGCGCGTAATGCTTATCAATTGTCGCCAATGTCTTGAGTGCACCGAGAAAGACCGGCTTCACGAGACTGACTTTGTAGGCGGCTTTGGCCGAA
>CAZCLL010000164.1:3737-4761 GCA_964499555.1 uncultured Fastidiosipila sp. | reverse complement strand
TTTGGAAGTTCAAGAAAGATGAAGTGGACGAGTGGGTCAAGGCTGGCGGCGCGGCCGAGCCTGTAGAAACCGACAAGAAGCGCAAGGAGTAACGACGGGCTATGAACCATGTGATCCATAACAGCATCGTGAATTTTATCTGGGGTATCGCCGACGACGTGTTGCGCGATGTCTACGTGCGTGGCAAGTACCGCGACGTAATCCTGCCGATGACGGTCATCCGCCGCCTCGACGCGCTCTTGGAGCCGAGCAAGGAAAAGGTGCTTGGCATGAAGAAGCAGCTCGACGGGGCCGGGATCGCCAACCAGCACGCTGCCCTCTGCCAGGCCTCCGGCGAGGCCTTTTACAACGTTTCGCCCTTTACCCTGCGCGACCTGAAGAACCGCGCCAAGCAACAACAGCTCAAGGCCGATTTCGAAGCATACCTGGACGGCTTTTCGCCCAACGTCCAGGAGATCCTCGACAAGTTCAAGTTCCGCAACCAGATCCCGACCTTGATCGAGGCCGACATCCTCGGCCACCTGATCGAGAAGTTCCTCGACGGCCGCATCAATCTCAGCCCCAAGCCGGTGCAGGACGTGGACGGCAACGAGCTGCTTCCGGCGCTCGACAACCACTCCATGGGCACCATCTTCGAGGAGCTGATCCGCCGCTTCAACGAGGAGAACAACGAAGAGGCCGGAGAGCACTTCACGCCCCGCGACGTGGTCAAGCTCATGGCCGACCTGATCTTCCTGCCGGTGGCCGACGACATCGAATCGGGCACTTACCTCGTCTATGACGGGGCCTGCGGCACCGGCGGCATGCTGACCGTGGCGGAGGAGCGCCTGACCGAACTGGCCGAAAGCCACGGCAAGGATGTCTCCATCCACCTGTTCGGCCAGGAGGTGCAGCCGGAAACCTACGCCATCTCCAAGGCCGACCTGCTCCTCAAAGGCGAAGGGGCCGAAGCCGAGAACATGAAGTACGGCTCCACGCTCTCCAGCGATGCCTTCCCGTCGCAGGAGTTCGACTTCATGCTCTC
>CAZCLL010000164.1:0-3727 GCA_964499555.1 uncultured Fastidiosipila sp. | reverse complement strand
TACGGCAAGAGCTGGAAGACCGACCTGGAGCGGCTGGGCGGGAAGAGTGACATCAAGGACCCGCGTTTTGTCACCCAGCACGCTGGCGACCCGGAATACAAGATGATCACCCGTTCCTCGGACGGGCAGCTCATGTTCCTGGTCAACAAACTCTCCAAGATGAAGCACACCACCCGCCTCGGCAGCCGCATCGCCGAGGTCCACAACGGTTCGTCGCTCTTCACCGGCGACGCCGGTCAGGGCGAGAGCAACATCCGCCGCTGGATCATCGAAAACGACTGGCTGGAGGCCATCATCGCCCTGCCGGACAACATGTTCTACAACACCGGCATCGCCACCTACATCTGGATGCTGACCAACCGCAAGAGTGAGGAGCGCCGGGGCAAGGTTCAGCTCATTGACGCCAGCGATGGCTATGTGCAGCTACGCCGGAACCTCGGCAAGAAGAACTGCGAGCTTTCTGAAGAACACATCCGCGCCATCTGCGAGCTAGTCGTAAATCCGGTCGAAACCGAGAAATCCAAGATTTTCCCCAATGAGGCCTTCGGCTACTGGAAGGTGACGGTTGAACGCCCGCTGCGCCTTGCCGTTGACCTCAGTCCGGCCCAGCTGGAACGGTTCGAGAAGATCTGCACCAAGGCCAAGGAAGAGCCGCTGGCCAATCTGGCCAGTCGCGTGGCCGAGACACTTGGAGCCGGTCCGCACCTGGATTTCAACGCCTTCATGGATGCCTGCGACATCGATGCCGACAAACACGGCGTCAAGCTCACCGCCAAGCGCAAGAAGCTGCTGCAAAGCGAGCTCTGCGACATCAGCGAGGATGCCTTGCCGGTGCTGAAGAAGGCTCACAAGCCGGGTAAGGCTACGCCCGATCCCATCCACGGTCTCTTCGAAGCAAAGGTGAACGGCAAAAGCTGCGTGGTTGAGTACGAACCGGACACTGCCCTGCGCGATAGCGAGCAGGTGCCGCTGTTGGAAGAAGGCGGTATTGAGGCGTTCTTCCGGCGCGAGGTGCTGCCCTACACCCCGGATGCCTGGATCGATCCAGAGAAGACGTTGGTGGGTTATGAGATCTCCTTCACGAAACATTTTTACCGGCCCGCGCCTATGCGAACTCTGGATGAGATCAAGGATGACATCTATGCCCTGGAGCAGGAAACCGAAGGATTGCTGGAGCAGATTGTCGGGGAGGCCGAGCGATGAATTTGGCTGCTTACCGAAACTACAAAACGACGGAGGCCCCTTGGCTTGGTGATGTTCCATCCCACTGGGAAGTACGCAGGCTTCGAACCGTTTTGCGCCTGCGCAACGAAAAGAACAGCCCAGTCAAAACTGAGCAAATTCTATCCCTTTCAATAGCACGTGGTGTAACGCTTTACTCCCATCAAGGCAGGGGGGGCAACAAACGAAAAGGGGACATAACTGCTTACAAGATTGCGCATGCTGGAGACATTGTTCTCAATAGCATGAATGTCATAGTTGGCGCTGTTGGTTTGTCTCGATATACAGGGGCAATAAGCCCTGTTTACTATGCTCTGTTTCCTGCTACCGATGAAGTTGACATCAAATACTATGACAAAGTATTTGGAAACACTGCTTTCCAACGATATCTGCTGATCTATGGCAAGGGCATTCTGATAAAGAAAAGCAATACGGGGAAGCTAAACACAATTCGGATGAAAATATCTCCGGATGACCTCAAGGGAACCCTTCTTCCAATCCCCCCCATAGAAGAACAGCAACAAATCGCCTGTTTTCTTGACTGGAAAACCGCCCAAATCAATCGCTTCATCCGCAACAAACGGCGGCTCATCGAACTGCTCAAGGAGCAGAAGCAGAACGTCATCAACCAGGCCATGACCCGGGGGCTCGATCCCAACGTCAAGCTCAAGCCCAGCGGCGTGGAATGGATCGGAGATATTCCGGAGCATTGGGAGGTTAGAGCCGTTGGACAGCTATTTAGTCTCGGTCGTGGAAGAGTCATTAGCAATCATGAAATAGGCGATAATCCTGGTCCTTATCCAGTTTTCTCTTCTCAAACAGAAAACCAGGGAATAATGGGAAGAATCAACACATTCATGTTTGACGGGGACTTCCTAACCTGGACAACTGACGGTGCAAAAGCTGGCACTGTCTTTTTGCGAAGTGGGAAATTTAACTGTACTAATGTTTGCGGAACTTTGAAGCCTCGCACACCAATATCTCTTTCGTTCGTGAGGCATGCACTGAACTTGGGAACAAGCTATTACGTGAGATTCGACATAAATCCAAAGCTTATGAACAACGTAATGGCAAGAATTCGTATTCCATTGCCAGATTTGGACGAGCAGTTTGCAGTCGCCGATTACATTGATTCGGAAATAGCAACAATCGACCAAACAATCACCCGCGCCCAACGCGAGATCGAGCTGATGCGCGAGTACCGCACCAGGCTGATTTCCGATGTGGTCACCGGTCAGGTGGATGTGCGCGGCATCGAGGTGCCGGAGGTTGCCCCAGACGGGTTGCTGCCGCTGGAAGAGGACACCGCCGATGCCGATGACGTGATCGATGACGAGGGGGATATGGATGAAACCGACTGACAAAACCCCAAATAACAGCCTCGGCAAACCGCAGGACTACCCGGGCCTGCTGACCGAGATCAAGGAGCGCATCCGCTCCGCCCAGTACGAAGCCCTCAAGGCGGTCAACAAGGAGCTGGTCGGTCTGTACTGGGATATCGGCCGGATGATCGTGGAGCGGCAGGATGTTGAGGGTTGGGGCAAGGCGGTGGTGGAGCAGCTCGCCGCCGATCTGCGGACGGAGTTTCCCGGTGTGGGTGGCTTTTCGGCTTCCAACCTCTGGCGGATGAAGGCCTTTTTCGAGGCGTACACCGGCCTGGAAAAACTCGCACCACTGGTGCGAGAAATCGGATGGAGCCACAACCTGGCCATCCTGGAGCGTTGCAAGGACCCGCTGGAACGGGAATTCTACATCCGCATGACCCGCAAGTTCGGTTGGTCCAAGAACGTGCTCATCCATCAGATCGACAATCAGAGCTACGAAAAATCCCTGCTGGGCCAGACCAATTTCGATCAGGCGCTGACTCCCGAGCTTCGCGTTCAGGCCAAGCTGGCGGTGAAGGACGAATACACCTTCGATTTTCTGGAACTGGGTGAGGAACACAGCGAGCGGGAGCTGGAACGGGAGCTCATCGCCCGGATCGAGGATTTCCTCCGGGCCATGGGCGGCATGTTCGCCTTCATGGGCAGCCAATACCGGCTGGAGGTGGACGGCAAAGAGTTTTTTATCGACCTCTTGCTGTTTCACCGCCGCCTGCGCTGCCTGGTCGCCATCGAACTGAAAGTCGGCGAATTCCTGCCGGAGTTCGTCGGCAAGATGCAGTTTTATCTGACGGCTCTGGACCGGCAGGTCCGCCAGGAGGACGAGAACCCCTCCATCGGCATCATCCTGTGCAAGGAGAAGAGCCGCACGATTGTGGAATACGCCCTGCACGACGCCCGCAAGCCCATCGGCGTGGCCACTTATGAAATTACCAAGACCCTGCCCAAGGCGCTGAAGGGTCAACTGCCGTCGCCCAAGGACATCGCCCATTTGCTGGAGGATCTATGAAGCCGACCGACACCAGCGAAAAGGGCCTCGAATCGATCATCGTCGCCTCCCTTGTGGAGGATGCCGGATACGTCCAGGGCGACCCGCAGGATTTCGACCGGGAACACGCCGTCGA
>CAZCLL010000163.1:1868-4783 GCA_964499555.1 uncultured Fastidiosipila sp. | reverse complement strand
CTACGACAACGACCTCTCCATCACCTTCACCTCCCCCAAACGGAGCACCGCCATCCAAGACCGCTACCGCGAAATCCTCGAGGAACAAGGCCTCACCATCAACTTCGCCGTCGAATCTGTCGCCCCCGAAACCGAGGGCAACGTCTACAAACCCACCCCCGTCAAAGCCCCCGCCGGCCAAGTCACCGACGACATCCAAGGCCGCGTTTCCGCCGCCAATCCCCCCTACCCCACCATCCCGGTCAAAACCAACCTCCCCTTCATCGCATCTATCCTCAGCGTCTCCACCATCTTCCTGCTACTCCTCTACTCCGTCGGCAACTTATTATGGAATTGGAGCCTCCCCTTCGCCACCATCCTCATCAGCATCGCCACCATCTGGATCGTCGTCCTGGGCATCCTCCGAAACCTCCACAACCCCGCCTGGTCCATCCTCCGCCACACCATGATCCTCTCCCTCGGCATGGTCCTCATGGACTGGCTCTCCGGCTGGTCCGGCTGGTCCCTCACTTGGGCAATCCCCTTCATCATCACCGGCTCCATCATCGCCACCCAAATCACATTGCTCGCCTCCCGTAAAGCCCTCGAACGCGGCGTCTTCTTCCTCCAAATCGAAGCCATCCTCGCCCTCCTCCCCGCCCTATTCCTGCTCCTCCGCCTCGTCTCCCCCACCTGGCCCTCCTGGATGGCCATCGGCGTGGGCGCCCTCTCCTTCCTCGCAACCGCCATCTGGCGCCGGCGCATCCTAGGCGAAGAAGTCCGCCGCAAACTCCACTTCTAGCATCCCCTCTGGCCAAAGCCGCCGCTCCCCCCATCCTCCCTCCCCCTATTCGCTGTTCCCCCAATCTCTTGGTTTGCTATGGATTGGTAGCCACCCCTGCCGTATATTTTTAAGGAGAGTCGGATGGCTCTCTTGTATTGACTGTAGGTTCCACTCGATATCCCCCAATGCATAGTCACCCCGAGGCCGCTAGAGATTTTTATCGGTGCGCTACACTACGACGTATTGTTATGCCCGCCACTTCCCTGCTCAAGGCTAGTCTTCCTAGTCAGCAAGAGCGGTTTATGCGAAATTTTTATATCCCACCTCAATTGTCGTGTTGATTTTCGATTAAATCTGGAATCGATGAGGGAAAACAGCAAAGTCACCCCAAAGTATCTTGTTGATTTTCGATTAAATCCGGGATTGATGAGGCCAAACAGCAATGTCACCCCAAATTATCGTGTTGATTTTCGATTAAATCCGGAATTGATGAGGCCAAACAGCAATGTCACCCCAAATTATCGTGTTGATTTTCGATTAAATCCGGGATAGGAAGGCCAGAGCCCAATACACCATCCAAAATATCGTGTTGATTTTCGATTAAATCTGGAATCTAAGTGGCCCTCCGTAAATGCAATATATTATGATGGTCAGGATCTGCAGCAATCCATATTTAACATATTATCCATCTGCAAATAATCCTGAAAACAGCTCACAAATAGTTTTTTGTGAGGGGATTCCCCCGTTTATCTGCCCTGCTCACTAATTTTCCAACGAATTTCTTGGATTCCTGCGGATCCTGACCACATTAACTAGTTATCTATGTGTTGAGCTAGCTTCCCTTTGAATAATCACTCGAAACGAGGGATATCACCCGAACCCACAAACGATACAAGTGTTCCCACCGCTAACGTTCATCGAACTGGCTCAATGGGGGCAAGCAAATGAGCCAACATAGGTCGAACACTTACCACATTCTCCAATCATTCACAAATTATTCACACTTATTCGGGGACGGAACTTGAATTCCGTCTCACAAGCCGCTAAGATAGTGTCAATCGATTGGGGACGGTACTTGAATCGAAACCTATTCCAAGCAAATACCAAGAACAGTTCGCCGAAACGGCAATTCCCAATTCCCCAATCACCAAACCTACCAAGCCAGCCAGCAGAGCCGAAAAAACAACCACGGCCCGCACAAAACAACAAGCAAACAGTCACCAGGGACACCACTTGATTATCGACCATCAAGTACTATCCCCAGGTAAGAAATAGTAAGCAAAGAATATTGAGAAAGGAGTACGCATGGCACGCGAAGCAAGACAAAGAGACCTCTATGGCATCTATCACATCAGTCAGTCCGGCAATGAGAATCTGCCAATCTTCCGCTCGGAAGAGGATCGCCGATCTTTTATTGAAATTCTCGCCGGAGCAAGAGAACAATTCCGCTTCACGGTCATCGCTTACTGCTTGATCGATCCCAATCGCTATCACATCATCACAAGGCTCGAAGGCTGTGATATTTCGCAGCTCATGTCGAGCATCAACATCCGCTATGCTCATCATCTGCTCACAACGCCTGATGATAACGAAGTAGAACCGGCAACCCAGACCGCTGCTCGTTCAGCAACCCAAACCGCAACGCATACAGCAATCCAAACCCAAACCACAATCCAAACCCAAACCCCAGCCCCCCTCTTCAAAGACCGCTTCAGAAGTGAGCTCATAGAGACACCACAAGAATTAGAACAAGTCCTGCAAGAGCTCAAGGTCAAAGCCCAAGCAAGTCCACAATGGAACAGTTTCTGCCGTGTGGACCGTAGCGTCGGCACAACCAAGGTGCTCGGGGTCAAGGACTACGGTTTGGCAACCACAACAACCACAACAACCCCAACAACCACAACAACACCCCCAACAACCCCAACAACCCCAACACCCCCTACAACCACAACCACAACCCCAACCCCAACCACAACAACCAACCCAGCACCCCCAACCACCACAACCTTCTCCCTCGAAGACCTCTTCCAAGGCCCCTCGTGTGGGGACCCCGAGCACCCTTGCCTCAGTAGCAAAGAAGAACTCGAGGCAAACTTGGAAGAGATGGCGAAGGGGGAGGGGGTGGCTTTGGCCAAAGCCATAAAAAACAAAG
>CAZCLL010000163.1:984-1858 GCA_964499555.1 uncultured Fastidiosipila sp. | reverse complement strand
TCGGAGGCCTCTCCGAGTCGATGGTCAGCAAAATTATCAAAGAGAACTTGAAAGGAACCCAGCATGCTTGATTTACATCTCGGACTCAATATTGACGAATCCACGCCTGAATATCGGATCCCGGAGACGGACAAAATTTACGACATTCTCATCATTGGCGCAGGGCCAGCCGGCCTGAACGCCGCTATTTATGCCAACCGCAAAGGGCTCGATGTGGCGGTTTTTGGGGAGCGTGTGGGCGGGCAAATGCTCGACACGAACCAAATAGATAACTACATTGGCAACGGGAAAACCAATGGGTATGAGTTGTCGATGGCTTTTGAGAACGATGCAAGGGTGCTGGGCGTGCCGATCCTCTCTGGCTTCCTGATCGAATCCTGGAAGCGCGAAGGCGAAATTTTTACGCTCCAAGCGACCGACGGAAACATGTACCAAGGCAAACTGGTGATTCTGGCGACAGGCTCCACGCCGCGCCACTTAAATGTGCCCGGTGAACTGGAACTCCGTGGCAGCGGCGTAAGTTATTGCGCCATTTGCGACGGCCCGCTCTTCCGAAACAAGCGCATTGTCATCGTCGGTGGTGGCGACTCGGCGATTGAAGCCGCAATCGATACTGCTCGCATTGCCAAAGAAGTGACCGTCATCCAGCGCAGCGAATTCCGCGCCAGCCCAGTCCTCATGAAGGAGGTGAAGCGCATCCCGA
Organism: uncultured Fastidiosipila sp.; assembly: GCA_964499555.1. Taxonomy (GTDB): domain Bacteria; phylum Bacillota; class Clostridia; order Saccharofermentanales; family Fastidiosipilaceae; genus JAAYZH01. Next base: position 1,155 of record CAZCLL010000163.1, on the reverse strand, counting down.
ACGTCCACCTCTTCACCCAAACCGACACGATCGCCATTGAAGGCAAGGTCAAAGTAACCGCCGCCCGCGTCTTCGACAAGACCACCCAGCAAGAGCGCCTCATCGAGACCGACGCCGTCTTCATCGAGATCGGCCACAACCCGCCAGCTGGTCCTTTCGACGGCGACCTCG
>CAZCLL010000163.1:0-974 GCA_964499555.1 uncultured Fastidiosipila sp. | reverse complement strand
TGTCTTCGCCGCCGGCGACCTCACCCCCACCGCCTACAAGCAGATCATCATTGCCGCCGCTGAAGGGGCCAAAGCCGCCCTCTCCGCCAACAACTACCTTGTTACACATGCACCCCAGACTAGTGCTGTCCCCATGAGCTTCAGCCACGTCGGGAAGCCTGGCTCACACTAAGAATCAACAGCCCGGCTCACCCACGTGAGCCAGCACACCAAAACACTTACAACAGTAACCCCACCCACGAAAGGAAACACCCTATGACTTACCTTAACGCCGAAACCGTCCAACAGCTGAACGAATTCTTCGCAGGCCTCGAGCGCGACGTGACTGTCGTCCTCTTCACACGCGAAGGCGCCGACACCTCCGAGGAGACCACAACCCTCCTCCGCGAGATTACCGAGCTCAACCCACACCTCCACTTGGAAGAAAAAGACCTCGACCAAGACAGTGAACTGGCCGCCACGTACGGCGTCAAGCTCGCGCCCGGCTACGTCCTTCTCAATGACAAAGGCGAATTCACCCGCATGCGCTTCAACGGCATTCCTTTGGGCCACGAGATCAATTCCTTCCTGAGCGGCCTGATGGAAGTCGGCGGCAATCCGCCCGCAATGCCTGATGAGATGCTAGAGCGTGTCATGAAGATCGACAAGCCCGTCGACATCAAAGTCTTCGTCACCCTCTCCTGCCCCCATTGCCCCGGCGCCGTCCAGAAGGCCCATGCCCTCGCCAAGGCCAACCCCATGATCCAAGCCGAGATGATCGAGGCCCAAACCTTCGCTGAGCTATCCGACCAATACGGCGTCGGCTCCGTCCCCCACATCGTCTTCAACGAGACCGAGTCCTTCCTCGGCAACCAGCCCTTTGAGGAGTTCATCAACTACGCCGAAAAGGCCGCTTCCTAAACAACTTTCTCCTTTACCTATCTGAGTTTTGCAAGCGATTGTACTAGCAACCCCTGAAATCATGAAAAAATCCC
>CAZCLL010000162.1:3259-4805 GCA_964499555.1 uncultured Fastidiosipila sp. | reverse complement strand
GTATTCGTAGATCTTGCCGAAGGCGTCTCCCTCGATGTCCATGGGGATGGAGTTCATCGCCTTGAGCAGTTCCTTGAGCAGGGCATTCTCGAAGCGGTTGTAGGTCTTTGGGAGCACATCCTTGAGGTCGGGATTCTCCGCCTCGATGGCGCGCATGGCCTCATTGATGGCCGCGCCGATGTTGGCCCCCTCGGGGAGAGCGATCAGCGTCGAGAAGCGGGCAGCTTCGGGAAGGTAGAGGACGCTGCGGGCCTGATAGTCCGCCGGGCCGATCTTCCGCCGCCCGCCGCCCCCAGTGCCTGTTAGTTCTTTTGCGGCCTCCTGAAATTTATGGTCGGCGTAGCGTAGAAAGACGAGCCCCAGCACGGGTACGGAGTATTCAGAGGATTTCAGCTTGGAATTGGCCCGTAGCTCGTCAGCCGCGGCCCAGAGTCGGGATTCGATAGCGTTGCCGTTGTGGTTCATGTATTCTCCCGGGGAATGTTAAGGAATGTATTCAATGAGCTTTTAAACGCACGAACTATGCGTCACAGCAGCCGAAGTGTCAAGGAAAATGAAGCAATACAACACCATTAGCCCTTGAAAACAAACATATTTAGTCATTATTGCCACATTCCGTAAAATTCTCTCGACAGCCGCTCAGTATGTTGTATAATAGATCACATGACAAATCGCTTGCTATAAACTATGCTTTATCTGTGACCCTTTCGGGTTTGAAAGGAGAAGCGTCTTGAATGCCAATGCCGATATCCCCCGACTTGTTCGCTTGCTTCGGGAGCGAACAGGGCTTACCCAAGAAAAATTTGCAGCCAAGCTCGGGGTAACCTTTCCCACGATTAATCGCTGGGAAAATGGTCGCGCTAAGCCGTCCCCCCTTGCATTAAAGCAAATTGAAGATCTACTCCGTGATCTTGGCGAGAGGGGGCGGGATCTCCTAGACGAATTTGATAAGCCCTGAAGTGATTGAATGAGCATACTGGCTCAATTCGATGGAAGCGATCTCCAGAACAGGTCTTGGGAACTAACGGATTCGAAAGGGGTTGAATTATGGCTGAGGAAAATAATTTCTTTTCGCATGGCAGTCGATGGATTCGTGCTGACTTCCATCTTCACACGCGACGGGATAAAGAATTCAAGGACTCAGGAACCGAGCAGGACTTCGTCGCCCGCTATGTTACTGCGCTAAAAAGTGCGGATATCCGCATCGGCGTCGTCACCAACCACAATAAGTTCGATCGAGATGAATTCAAGGCCCTTCGGAAGGCGGCAAAGAGAGAGAATATCTACCTGCTCCCCGGGGTGGAATTGTCCGTCAAGGACGGAAGCAACGGCATACATACACTCGTTATTTTTCATGAAGACTGGATAGATAACCAAGCGGGCACTGATCACATCAACAATTTTCTTGGTTTGACCTTCGCGGGCCAGTCCAACATTGACAACAGTAACGCCCGTTCAAATCACGACTTGCTTGAAACGATCCGTGAACTCAACAGGTACGAGAAGGACTACTTTTTGATTTTTGCCCATGTCGAAACGGACAATG
>CAZCLL010000162.1:0-3249 GCA_964499555.1 uncultured Fastidiosipila sp. | reverse complement strand
CTTTGGGGTGGTCTTAACGGTGGCAGACTTTCAGAACTTGCCAATAATGAATTGTTTCGCTTGAACACCTTGGGGTTCCAGAAAGTACGCACGATCGATTTGCAGCAAAAAGTAAAAGAGTGGCTGAATGGATGGTACCCCGCTGAGGTTGAAGGCTCTGATCCCAAGTCGATGGACGAGATCGGCCGCGGGAAACAAACATTGATCAAGGTCGGTGCCTTCACTTTTGAAGCTGTCCAATTTGCATTGAAGCCGGGTGCGGAGCGCCTGTCAGGTGAGGCGATACAGAAGCAATTGCATTCCTGGGTTCGGTCGATCCGATTCGAGGGCGGGATGCTGGACGGAAAGCGAATGGATTTTTCGGGAGAAATGAATTGTTTGATCGGCGTTCGCGGAAGCGGTAAGTCGGCGGTCCTTGAATGCTTACGATATGCACTACAATTTCCAATCGATGATAGTACCGAGGATTATAAATACAAGCAGGAGCTTGTCCGTTTCGCTCTGGGCAGTGGCGGGAAGGTGGTTGCCGAAGTGGAAGACGCTCAGGGGCGTGTCTATGAGATACGGCGGATATTGAATGAACGTTCTGATGTCTACTTTGAAGGAGAGCTGCGACCTGGGGTAAAAATTCCGGTCAAGAACCCTCTCTTTTTCGGTCAGAAAGAACTGGTTAAGCGTGGTGAGGGTTCGGAGCGCGAATTGGTGGAGCGTCTGTTGGGCTCTAAGCTTGACGCCATCCGCCGCGAAATTGTCTCACAACGCCAAAGGGTATTGGACGTATTAACCAATCTCGACAAGCTAAAAGATCTCGATACGAAAGAGCAGGAGTATCAGAATAAGAAGAAAGATACAGAATTTCGTTTAGAACTGTTCCGGCAATACGGGGTTGAACAGCAGTTGAAACGTCAGGTGGAATTCAATGCTGACGTGACAAACGCCCGCCGTACGGTCGAGGCAGCAGAATCCTTCGTGCGCTCCTTTGACCAATTTATCCGGGAGCAGGATACAGAATTGGCCGCACACTCTCCGCTGGAGTCTAAGGAGAATGCCGATGTCATCGGGGAAATCAATGGCATCTTTGAGCGGATTCGTAAAGTGCCCGAAAAGGCGCGTCAAGTTTTAGTAGAAGCGCGTTCGGATTCCCGTGCCATGAGAGAAAAACTCGTTGAACTAGAACGCCGGCGTGAGACGCTCAAAGACGATTTTGCCGCGATAGAGCGGAAATTGAGTGAGCAACTCAAACAGTCGGGTAGTGTCAGCGTTCGCCCCGACGATTTCGTCAAGTTGAATGCAGAATTGCAAAAGGCCAAACTGGCCCTTAGCGAAATCGCCAAGAGTCGAGCTCGTAAAGACTCGCTCAGGGATGATCTACTTCGGGAGTTGAAACGTCTTTCTGAACTCTGGCACCAGGAATTCAGGGAGATAGAGAGCGAAATAAAGAAGCTCAACGACAGCCAGAACGCCTTGAAAATAATCCCTCTGTACAAAGGAGACAAGGCTGCTTTCCTGAAGGAGATGCAGGCTGCTTTCAAGGGCAGCAAACTCCGAGAAACAACATTGAAGACTGTTCTGGACCAGCGTGCTGATTTCATTTCAGTATACGAGGCATTGGATACCATCTGTGCCGGCCTAGGAGAATCAGGCGATGTATTTCGTAGGTATTTTAATGAGAGCAAAGCGCCGCTGCTTACCTGGCAGGTACCGAACTTGTTTCAAATCGAATATCACGGAAAAGAATTGCGAGAGCATTCGCTTGGGCAAAGGGCCTCGGCTTTGATTCTCTTCATTCTCAGCCAACGTGATAATGATGTGATTGTTATTGACCAACCTGAGGATGATTTGGACAACCAGACTATTTTCGAGGATGTCATCAAACTGATCCGGACCCTTAAGAAAAGCATCCAGTTCGTTTTTGCGACTCACAATGCCAATTTCCCCGTCCTGGGCGATGCTGAGCAAGTCGGTGCCTGTTCATTCGCCGGAGGAAGTGCAGACATTCAGGTCGGCAGTATTGACGAGCCGGGAATTCAAAAGGCTATCGTTTCCATTATGGAAGGTGGACATGAAGCCTTCGCACGGCGGAAGGAGATTTACCAGTTATGGAAGCAATAGATCTGATCGAATTGATCGGTCGCGGGGAGGATAGCCGCTTACAGTTTAAGCAGACCATTACAAATCCTGAGTCATTGGCTGGTGACTTGGTGGCATTCTCCAATAGCAAGGGCGGAAAGATCCTGATTGGGGTCAGCGACGAAGGAGTAGTGGTTGGGCTTTCGACAGATGATATCCGCCGACTCAACCAATTGATTTCAAATACGGCCACCGATGGCGTTCGACCCTCGATCAACCCCGAAACAGAGAACATAACAGTGGGTGATCAATTGGTCATGGTCGTCACCGTTCAGGAAGGTATCTCCAAACCATATTCGGATAGGAACGGTGTGTTTTGGGTAAAATCAGGAGCGGACAAGCGTAAGGTGACTTCCCGTGAGGAAGTGCAGCGAATGCTTCAGAGCGCTGATCTTGTTCACGCGGACGAGGTGCCGGTTGAAGGAACTTCGGCGAGCGATATCGATTTGGATTATTTTAGCCGATTCTTTGAGATAAAATATGGTTTTTCCTTGGACAGCGCGCTTGACAAGGAGCGGATCTCGCTAAACCGTCTGTTGAACAACCTAGGACTGGCCAGGGATGCGAACCTCAATCTCGCGGGCTTAATGGTTTTTGGTCAGCATCCTCAACGACACCGCCCCGCTTTTGTTGTTAAAGCTGTCTCTTTCGTTGGCAATGATCCTGCCGGCAAGAAATATCGGGATAGTCAGGATATCGAGGGATGCCTGCAGGATTTGTACAAGGGGACCATGTCGTTTCTTACGCGCAATCTCCAGCGACTGCAGGGCGAAAAAGGTTTCAATACCGAAGGTGATCTTGAGGTATCTATTGATGCTCTTGAGGAACTCGTGGTGAACATGCTTTTGCATCGCGATTACTTTATCTCTGCGCCTTGGCGGGTAATGATATTCGATAATCGTATCGAGATAATCAGCCCTGGATCATTGCCCAACAATCTGACGGTAGAGAACATCCGTAACGGTGTATCCAATATTCGCAACCCGATCATAGCTTCGTTTGCCACCAAAGAATTACCATACCGGGGCATTGGAACCGGAATTCTGCGCGCCCTAGCCGCTGTTCCTGATTTGGAATTGGCGTCGGATCCTGACAGAAACCTATTCACGGCACGGATTC
>CAZCLL010000161.1:0-4815 GCA_964499555.1 uncultured Fastidiosipila sp. | reverse complement strand
CAACGCATGATATGCAATTGGTCGCGGATTGGGCGACGAGGGTGATTGTTTTGGCCAAAGGGCGCGTGATCTATGATGGCGGTCCACGGGGGCTTTTTGCGAATGAGGAGCTGATGCGGGCGGCGAATTTGGCGGCTCCGCAGATCGTGAGTTTGTCGAATGCGCTAGGCCTGGAGCCGGTGTGCCTGAGTGTGAAGGAAATGCAAGCGAGGCTTCAACCGGCTGCCGCTTACAGCCAGCGGAAGGAGGCCTAAATGGAGAGTACAACACAAACACAAACGCGGACGCAACAGCAGCGCGGCACGCAGCAAACCCGAGCCGACGAGCCCAATATCAAACAGTCGAACGCGGAGAAGATCCAAACCTTCTTCACGATCGAGAACATCAAATTTGAAATTATGCGCACGGCCTACGGGAACCCGCGCTCGATCTTGTATGGCTTAGATGCCCGCACCATGATTGTTTGGTATCTGGCTTTCTCGATTGTCCCGTGGCTTTTCTATGACATGCCGGTCTTGATTGGCCTCTTCTTCGTGGCGGCTACGATGGCGGCGCTGAGTCGAGTCAGTGTCTTGATTATTGGCTTGATGGCTTTTGGTTTTGTGACGCAGAGCTTGACGACATTGCTGCTTGTGCTGGCTTTTGGGGGCAACCTTTCGGCGATCTTCTCACTCATGACGGTGTCGATGAAGTTGCTGATTGTGTCCTTGGCCACCGTATCGATCTTCACCAGCATGGATCCGGAGAAATTGGGGGATGCCCTGCTGCGCTTCGGTTTCCCGGACCGCTTCTGTTTCGCCATCTCCTATGGCTACCGCGTCTTGCCCATGTTGATTGATGAGTATAACGGCATTTTCAACTCGTTTCGCTTGCGCGGGATGAGGCCGGAGCCGAAGTTCGGCGGCTTAAATGTCGTCGGCTACTACATCAAGCTGGTGATCAAATCCTTTTACCCCATGATCCTGAACACGGCGAAGCGCGTCAAAATGACCGTCGAAGCCCTCGAAACCAAAGGCCTTTCCAGGAGCGCTCGCTCGAAGAAAGTCATGACCCTCAAATTTAGCTACATGAAGGTGACGAAACGTGAAGTGATCACCTTTGGCCTCCTGACCCTCGCCGTCATCCTGGCGATCGTGGTCGGAAACCAAATCCCCTGGAACTACTAAGGGGTGGCGGAAGTGGCGGCCGGCGGCTTTGGCCACGGAGAAAACACGCTACCAGCAAACCATAGAAACGAAATAGAAAGAGTACAGCAAATGCAAATTGATTTTCACACCCACGGCCGTCTGACCAAGAAGAATGAGTATGAGGAGGCGTATTTCCTCAGCATGGTGGATGCGGCGCTCGAAAGCAGCCTCGACGCCCTCGTCCTCTCCGAGCACTTCAACACGACCCATTACTATACGATGTATGAGGAGATGGAGCGCGCGTTTGTGTACGAGAAGGGCCACTACCTCATCCACGGTCTCAAGGTTTTTATGGGCCTCGAAGTTGACGTCGAGAAGGTCCGCCAAGCCCTCGACGGCCACACCGAACCCGGGCAATTCGTCACGCTTGAACAGCTCCTTGACCTGGCGGACGCGCACGACTGCCTCAAGATCGCCGCCCACCCCTTCCGCACGCCGCACCACCTGGCTTACACCCAGGACAAGGCCCAGCTCGCCCGTTTCGATGCCCTGGACCTCAACGCCACCGACATTTTTACGCGCGATTACGAAACCGTTTACGGCGAGGTCAGCGAGCTGGCCCGTGAGCTCGGCATCGTGGTCGTCACCGGCAGTGACAGCCACTATCCCATCCAGCTCGGCAGCAACCGCACGATCCTCCCCGGCGACCCAAACACGGCTTCCGAACTTCGCGACCTCCTCCGCACCGGCCAATTCGAGACCCAAGTCTCCGCGATCCTCGACATCAAAGTCTTCGCCGCCAAAACCACAAAAGCCCACATAAAATCTCAGTTGTTCGGTGGCTGATGTTTTTTGGCTCATTAGGCTCATTAGGCCAAAGCCGCCTGCCGCAACTTCATTCTCCTATTTGAAGTGCTTTGAAGACCCGTTTTGCTATTGTGATTCGGGTCTTTTTGTATTCTGTATTTGTTTTTTTGAATTTTTTGTAATGGGGACTGTTGTTTCGGTTTTTGGTGGGGGTTTCTCTTTTCTGGTTTCCAAAACGTCCCATTTTAGAGAATAGTACAAAACAAGTTTGGTAAATTGGTTATGTAACATGGTAAGGTGGTCAGGATCTGCACCGATCCAAAAAAACCGTCTGCGGAGCGGTGCGAAGAGCTGGCAAACGGAAATAATCGCCCGATAATACCCCCAATCGAGACGCTTTTGGGGTGTTTCCAGGAAAATAATCATAAAGATAATATGTTGAACTTGGATTCCTGCAGATCCTGACCAGAATATCTTATTACCTAAACGTTAGGCTCTGAATTTTCTCCCCCAAAACGATCTATCAGCCCCCATATACTTCGAATCGACGGATATCAAGTCTGAACCTACCACCAATTCAAGAGATCCTTCCGCTACAGAGTAAACAAAACAACAAGAGTTACTACCGCCTCAAAAAACTTGCCTTTAACTACGCACCGCCAGTTCCGCAAGCAGCCAGATGCGGTAGAAAATCTTGTATCCGTCTGATGTTCTGGCTGATATCCACAGCGGCTCGCTTGTTCGGTATTCCGAGTGATTCAATGGAGGTGTAATCCTTGCGTTGATTTGATATTTTGGCGGAAGAGACTCTTGTGTCCGGTGCGTGTTCTGGCCGATATCCTTCTTTTCTAGCGATTATTAGTGGCTAGGTGAGTAATAACGATATATGTAATAAGTTAAATGGACAAATGTCAGCGATATCCAAGCTGGCAAGGCTTTTGGGAGGCAAACCGGTGACAAAAGCGGCCCAAAACACCCCTTCAGGCACGATTTCTGAGGTTTTTCGAGGGAATTCGGAGACAGATAATTTGTTGAACTCGGATATCGCTGAGTTTTGTCCACCGTGACATGTTATGCGATAGGTTGGGCATGATAAACTAAATATCTACCTCAAGTATCGTGTTGATTTTCGATTAAATCCGGGATCGGAGGGGAGAAACAGCAATGTCCACCTCAAGTATCGTGTTGATTTTCGCTTAAATCCGGGGTCGGAGAGGAGAAACAGTAATGTCCACCTCGAATATCGTGTAGATTTTCGCTTAAATCCGGGATCGGAGGGGAGAAATAGTAATGTCCACATCAATCATCGTGTTGATTTTCGATTAAATCCGGGATCGGAGGGGGGGAACACCAATGTCCACCTCAAGTGTCGTGTTGAATTTCGATTAAATCCGAAGTTATGCGGTGTAAAATCTTTCAACTTCCCTTATTTCGGCTGATAACCACAGCGGCGGGTGTATATGTCATTTGAAGAGATCCAGTGGACAAAAATCCTTGCACAGATTTGAGTTTTAGAAGGACGGGACTCTTGTGTTCGGTGCGTGTTCAGGTGGATATCCTTCATTTCGAGAGGATCGTAAACAGCAAGGTGGGTAAGTTGGTTATAACATGACAAGGTGGTCGATCCTGCACCTACCTCATATTAAATGTCAAGGTCGTTTGAGATGCTAATTCAGATACTATTGTAGTAAATCAATGAGTCTGGTCACCTCGTCTAGTAGCTCTTGATGGAATTTGTCTGATTCCATTCCTGGCTCCATCTGTTCACAGATATCTGGCAAAACATCATTCATTTCTCTAGCGACAGCCTCATTCTCTTCCCTAAAAGTCGGTAATCTTTTCGCAAGTCCGTCTTCTACCCAATAGGAGAGTTCGTTATCTTTTCGGCCTTCTTCCAGATATGTGAGAATTTGATTCAGAAACTCCGCAATCCTCATTTATAGCTCCCTTCTGCTTTCACCATCTGAACCCATTATATAGTCAAAGAAAAATCAATAAAGACCTGTTTAATGGACTCGCAAATTTCTCGGATGTCGTATGGTAGAGGCAAACAGAACTTTTCAAATTGGTTGCAAGGAGGACGTATGAGCAAGAAACTGATCGCAGGAATGTTGGCTTTTACATTACTATTTATTAGCGCATGTGGCACTCAGACAGAAGTGGCCGAGAAAGAGGAGGTAGTAGCCTCCTTGCAAGCAGAACTCGCCGAGGTCGAGGCGGAGTATGCATCGTACAAAGAAAAGATGAAACCCTACGATGAGCTAGATGCCGCAGAGGCGGAGGCGCGCAGAATTGAAGCGGAACGAGTCGCAGCGGAGAAGAAAGCCGCCGACGAAAAAGCTGCTCAAGAAGCCGCAGCTGCAGCAGAAGCGGAAGCCAAGAAAGGCTACGACACGGGGATCACCTTCAGCCAATTAGCCAGAAATCCTGAAGCGTACATTGGCCAGAAGATCAAGTTTACTGGCGAGGTGGTTCAGGTCATTGAAGGCACGGATTCGGTCACTTTACGCATTGCCATTGATAGTGACTATGATCAAATCATGATGGTTGTTTATGATACAGACATCGTCTCACAGCGAGTTTTGGAAGACGATATTCTCACAATTTATGGAAGTTCCTTGGGAACCTACACGTACGAGTCGACCATGGGCGCCAGCATCACTGTGCCTGCTGCGACGATCGACAAGATTGATTTCCGTTAAGAAGTTGGGATCACCTCTTGCCTGGTGGGGAATTGGGAAGGGTAGGAGGTGATCGTTTTATGTTGTTTGGTGATGATCTATAAGTTATTATTTACATTGAATAGGTGAAGTGGCAACCTACCCTTGACTGTCGCTGCCAGCCTAATTTGGCTCGTTGCTGACGTCTTGTCTGTCTTGGA
>CAZCLL010000160.1:0-4854 GCA_964499555.1 uncultured Fastidiosipila sp. | reverse complement strand
AAGCTCGCTTAAGTTCAGTGAAAATCAAAGACATGAATTATTCAGCAGACCCTAATTATGGGAGAGGTAAGGACTTCGTTGAACCGCCGTCCCTAGGTAAAGGGTCACGGCACCCAAAATAAAGAGCAGGAGGCTACGGGAATCCCTAGCGGGTTCCTCCGGGATCAGTTCTTCGGCTTTGGCCAAGAGAGCATAGAACAAGCTGCTCAAAGCCACGAGATGGAAGACGTTGAAGTAGACGTGCATGTCCATCTGCCCGAAGTAGGAGACCAGCTCAAAAGCCAGGGTGACCCCCAGGGCATAAAGGGCGGTCTGCCCGGCACGTTTGAAATTGTTTCGGGAGAAGGTGCAGCTGATGCCGGAAGCCAAGAGGATCAGCACCAGAATCACCGGCCGAATCCAATCCATGATCCAGACCGTATCTTGGAAGGGGAAAAAGTCCAAACCGAAGACGTGCCGCAAATCGAAGACCGTGTGCTGCATAAACATGAGGACAAAGCCCAGACCTCTGGCGAAGTCCAGCTCAGGAATCCTCTTACCACTGCTGTAAAGTTCAACTGAATTCATAGATAGTAGAATAGCAAAAAAAGACGAGCCGTGGAGAGCTCGTCTGATCAATTTTTGCAAATGTGTGGAAACGTGTGGAATCCTAGCGACCCGCGGATTCACCCGGCACCAGTGCTTAGAGGTTACTGGCCATCTTGCGGACAAAGGCCATCTGGTCTCTCTCCTCCGTCACGCCCAAGCCGTCGGACAAAGCGACGTGTCTGGGGGTCAGTACGAAGATCAAGCTAGACACAGACATCACGCGTCCGCCCAGGGCGAAGCAGGATCCGGTCAAGAAGTCGATAATGCGTTGAGCCAGACGGTGGTCGGCCTCTTCGAAATTGCAGACGATAATGCGGCCGGCTGTAATCTCTTTCGCAATTTGCTGCCCGTCCTCCATGGACTGGGGCTTCACAACCACGAGCTGCTGCGAGCCGAAACTCTTGAAATCAACCACGCGAGGTTCGGAAGGTTCGGTCTTGCGGATGGTCGGGGACACGAAATTGTTGTCTGTAAAAGTCTTTCTAGACTTCTCAGGCACCGGTTCCTCTTCCATCTCTTCATCGAAATAGGACGACTCGTAGTCCTCGTCCTCATAATTACTAAAAAAGTTTCTAAACTTGTCAGCTAGTCCAGCCATCGGAGGTTCCTCCTTCATGAATATGTGTCCATTATATGTGTACACTTCGGGAGAAACAAGTCCGTCAGAGGCGGATTCTAGAGAATGTAACTTAATTGTAATATTTCTGGCTAAGTGGAGGGGAAGTCCTAGATTTCAAGCTTTACGGGGCTTTTTCACCTTCAGAACCCAGGTCTAGCGCTGTCCCAGCACGGCGGAGCCGATACGAACCATTGTAGCCCCACAGCGGACGGCCACTTCGAAATCCTGGGTCATCCCCATGGACAGCTCAGAGAAGAGAGGTTGCTTACCCGCCGGCAGCATCGCTCGACCGGTTTCTAGGAGGGCTTTCGTTCCCAGAAAGGTCTCTTCCAGCCTCGCTTCACTGGCGCCTTCCTCGGCCATGGTCATGAGACCCCGAAGCCTAATCCCGGGCAAGTCGGCAATTTGAGGCAAGGCTTCCAAGAGGCTGTCTTTCGTAAACCCGTGTTTACTCTCTTCTGAGGTGTAGTTCACTTGCAGTAAAATATCCGAAAAAAGCCCATTTTGCAGGGCTTTCTTCGAAATCTCTTCCGCCAGCGAGAGCTGGTTTACGGAGTGGATCAAAGAAATTTTGGCGCTAATATACTTCACTTTATTTCGCTGGAGTGTGCCGATCTGGTGCCACTTGATGTCTTCTTGGGCCAAAGCCGGAACTTGCCACTTCGTCAGGAGCTCTTGGACGCGGTTTTCCCCGAAGTGCCGCTCGCCCAGTTCATAAAGGGCTTTGACATCCGACCAAGGGTGATTCTTCGTCACAACTATGACCGTGACCTCCTCCGGCGCACGGCCGGCGTCACGACAAGCTGTCGCCACCCGCCTTCTGACATCTGCCAGCTTCTGGGCGATTTCGTCCCGTCTTCGCTCATAATTCTCCGGCAAAAAATACTCAACCGCCAAGCTGTTCACCTTCTTTCACCGCTGCCGGATTCTGGACAATGACGGTCCCGACAGCCAATTCAACTTCGGCTCCTATCGGCGAAGAAACGATGGCGTAGTTCTTATCGGTCCGTCGGACTTCCACGGTTTCTTCATGGACATAACCAGAACGAATCACCATGACTTTGGCAACCGATTGATTCAAGGGATTGGGGAAGGTCAGCGCTTCCAGAGGGACTTTGAGTCCTCTGTCCGACTCCAACTGGATCTTCGCCCGGATAAAACGCTTGGTAATCAAATTTTCCACTTCACTATTGGTACGGAAGACCAAGATGAGATTCCCATCATCTTCTCGGGCCTGAACCAGCGTGCAATCGGCAATCGATGTCCCTTCATCCGCCAGTTCTAGAGTATAGGTTCGATTCAAAGGAAAATTCTCTGCCTTCTGGCCGGGCAGGACGAAGACGAGATTCTGGTTGATATCTTTTACCAGCATGATGATGCTCTCACTCTGGCGCACTTCTCTGGCCAAAGGAATATGTTGCGAGCTCTTCTGCTCTTGGAGTTTCAGCAGTTCAGCGGCCGAAGCCGTTAGCACATAATCTTCGTTAAACCGACCGGCTAAAGAATCCGGATTAAAGGCAATGATTCCGCTTTCTGGCGCAGTCAGTTCTGTGGCATGTTGGGAAAGCCTGGCTTCTACCGTCTCTTTACTTTCTAGCAGTCTTGCGATCTCCGGGTCATCGGTTCCGTCTGCGAGTAGTTTGCTGTTTCGTTCGTCAACCAGCACTTGCATGTGGGTAGAGAGTTGTTCGGCTAAATACAGGTCGGAGGAGGGATCGAGTCTTCTAAGCTGATTAATCAAGGGCAAGAGCTTCTGATCCGTGTAGCTGAAGTCCGCCTCATTTTGGCCCAAAGACCCATTGGCCAAGAGCTCAAGCTGTCTCGTGGAGATTTCTCGTTTAATATCTTCTAATTCATTCCAATAGTCCAGGCCGGAATTCTTGATGACACTGCCGATCGTGGCATTTTTCCGCACCTTTTCCCCATTATTAGAAGATGGTTCGAACATGCCACTGGCCGGGGCATTCAAAACGGTTTCCTCACGGGCAATGATACCCTCACTATAGACCTCAGAAATGATCGTCCCCTGTTGGACAATGAAAAGTTCTGGCGAAGGGGCTGTGCCAGCCATAATCAGGCTAATCATCGCAAGCGTTAAGACAAGCGTAAGCAGGACAAAAGTACTCATCACCACTAAGCGCTTACGGCCCTTGGCCTTTTCCTTCTTCTGCACTTGCTGTTGTAAAGAGAGCTGTTTACGGGCTCTATTCTTTAGATTCTGCCGATCTTCCGGCTTGACTGGCATGATTTCATCTCCTCCGCATGGCTTCGGCGGCAGCCATCGCAGCTACTTTGATATTGTCATAGACGACACCGCCTTGCATGAACGCCTGGTAAGGTTCTCTCAGAGGCCCGTCAGCCGATAGCTCCATCGATGAGCCCTGAACGAAAGCCCCTGCTGCCATTATAACCGGAGAATCATAACCGGGCATAGCGCCGGGCACTGGACTTACGAAACTATCCACCGGGGACGCCTTCTGAATCGACTTGCAAAAAGCGATGAGTTCCTCCGCCGTCTGAAACCGGAGCACCTGGACAATATCCGAGCGCTTGTCATATGGGCCGGGTGAGGTCTCATAGCCCAGTTCTTGTAAAAGGGCGGAAGTAAAGACCAGGCCTTTGAGGCACTCACCCACCACATGAGGGGCTTGATAGAAGCCTTGCGCCATTTGCCTGGTGAAGCCTAGGGTAGGCCCAATCTCCGAACCGACCCCGGGAGCCGTCAGTCTTTGTGCTGCTTTCTCGACCAAAGCCGCCTTACCGGCCCCATAGCCCCCAGTCTGGGCGATCCCACCACCCGGGTTCTTAATCAAAGAACCGGCGACTAGGTCCACGCCCACTTCACAAGGCTCCAGCTCTTCGGTGAACTCCCCATAGCAATTGTCTGTGACAATCACGAGGTCTTCTCGCACCAGACGACAGACCTCGACAATCTGGGCAATCTCGTCGATGCAAAGAGCCGGCCGATTCTGGTAGCCCCGAGACCTTTGGATCCAGATCATCTTCGTTTGCGACGTAATTCGTGACGGAAGTTCGGCTAAATCCACTTTCCCTTCCGCAGTCAGCGGCAAGACGCGGTAGGTGATGCCAAAATCCGCCAAAGTACCCTGGTCTTTCCCGGCCATGCCTCGGCCCATCACCGGTTGCATGGTGTCATAGACTTCTCCGGCCACAGACAAGACCTCATCACCTGGCCGTAGAATGCCGAACAAACATAGGGCTAGGGCATGGGTTCCGGAACTAATTTGCCAACGAACTAAGGCCTTTTCAGCCCCCATGGCGAGGGCATAGGCTTCTTCCAGGCGCTCGCGGCCGCGGTCATCATAACCGTAGCCGGAACTTCCGCCTAAATCACTCTCCGCCAAACTGGCTTCCTGTAAAGCAGCTAAGACTTTCAACTGGTTTACGCTCCGGATTTCGTCAATTTTTTGAAAGGGGGGTTTGCATTTCTCTTCTATTTTCTCCGCGAGGGCTAGGGTCTCCGCTGAGATTTGCCATTTGGCATAATAGTCTTTTCTTGTCATAGATTCCTTCTTCTAATGCTTCTTCACCTAAAGTGCATCTATCTTAAGACAATTTTTTCAAACTGTCTTGCATTTCTTTTTATCTTGGTTTAACATAAGTAACGTTCGCGCGGTCATGGTGGA
>CAZCLL010000159.1:0-4981 GCA_964499555.1 uncultured Fastidiosipila sp. | reverse complement strand
CCACATCAATGTGCGTGTGCCCAATGCACGACGCAATCACCTCATCCGAACCCGCAAGTTCCTCATAGAGCCGGTGAGAGATGAAGTCTTGGGCTTTGGCCAAAGCCGCATAAAACGACTCCGAGTACACCTCCCGCAAATCCAGCAGATTCACCGTCTCGTTCAGCACCTCCAGGAGCACCCGCCGCGCCCGGCCATCCTCCGGCAGCCGCGAAAACGCCTGCAACGGCACCTGCAAATCATAGTAAAGGCGCCCGATCGCCGCATCGATCTCCAGCACCGCCGCCCGAAACTGCAGTTCCTCCACATCCGTCCCCGACCACGCCTGCAAATCGAAGCGATAGCGCCGCCCCGCCTCCGCCGCCTCGAGCCTCACCTCGCGATGATTCGTGTCCAGCCCCTGCACCGGCACCCCATCCACAAACAGCAGAAACTGCGGGTTCCTCGCATCCCAGCCATTCGCCTGGGTGTCCACTTGCAGCCAGACCTCTTTCCCGGCCAAAGCCGCCGGCACCACCCACTCACTCCGAAACCAGTAATGGCGATCCTTCCCATACCAATGCATGGTTTTCGTATCGAAAGGCCGGAAGCGGCTCGCCTCTGATGAATCGTGCCCGCCGTTCTGACCGTCCGCCTCTTCCGGCCTGAGGAACTTCCCCTCGCGATACTGCCATTGGGTCAACGGAAAACGCTCTTTGATGCTGAGCTTCTTGAGTTCGTTACAAATAATCTGAATTCGCTTATCGAGATAATTCATTTGGGCCTCCCTGTGAAGGTATTGATACCCAAATGATAGCTTGTTTCGGGGCACCGTGACAGAG
This sequence comes from uncultured Fastidiosipila sp., assembly GCA_964499555.1. Taxonomy (GTDB): domain Bacteria; phylum Bacillota; class Clostridia; order Saccharofermentanales; family Fastidiosipilaceae; genus JAAYZH01. The sequence goes on along the minus strand of CAZCLL010000159.1, from coordinate 4,160 downwards.
CGAAGGTATCAGATTATGGCGCAGAAATTTTATCTAAACGCCGTCTTGTGCTTCGCCTAGAAATCCCCTCCCGCCGCGGCCTCTGCACTTTCCGCCGCCAACGTCCGATCCGCTTCATAAATCTTGCGATTCACCTCACAGGGCCGGACAATCAAGAGATACATCGACAGCAAAACCAACAAACCCAGCATCACGGCAACCGCTCGGTACGGCAAAAACTCCGCCAGAATGCCCGACACAAGATAAACCACCGCCATCCCAAGGGAAAACAAAACCGAATTAAATGACGCAACCCTCGATCGCATATTGCGCGGCAGGAAATTTTGGTAGGCCGTACTGCGGATAATGGCGCTACTCGTCCCCAGCCCGCCTGTCAGGAACTTCAGCCCCAACATGACGGGATATGGCAGAAAAAGTAGGATACTATCAATCGTGTCGTAGACAAGGTAGACCCCCTTCGTAAAAGCAAAACGCCGATTCACCGGAACCTCAAAACGATACTGAATCGCCCCACCAATGACGCGCCCGAGCATCTTGGCGGTTTTTAGCGAGCCCAACATCACCACCGTATAGATCGGGTGCGTCTGAAAGAAAAACTGCGTCATCTGCATCATGCCCGCCGAGCAGCCATTCGTGATCCCCATGTACGTGCCGATATTCCGCAGCCCCTTCTCCTCCCCGAAGTAGCGAAACCCCTCCAGCAAGTCCTCCTTGTAGCTGGCCAAAGCCGCAGCCGGCGACTTTGGCCGAGGCTCAAGCGCTTCACTTGCTTGGTAGCGGATGCGCGACTCCAGTAGAATCGAAACGAAAAGCAGCGCCGAAACGAACAAAAAGATCCTCGCAATCCCGAAACGCCCATAAGCCCAGCCGCTGAGCGGAGCCATCGCCATTGTGATGAAGGGGTAAATGGTGGAGCCGACCGCGTTCCCTTTTTGCTCCAGCCCTGCCGGGATGATGTCCGGCAGCCACGACTGATACGCCAAGCTGTAGATGATGGAAATGGTGCTGGTGACAAGCGTAAACACCAACATCACCAGGTAGTTAAAGGCTTGATTCAGGAGAAAAATACCCACAGCCACGTAAATCACAAGCAAAAGGCAGTCCAAAACAATGATGAGCTTCTTCTTGTTCCAGCGCTCAACTAATGGCGCAAAAAGCACCGACAAAACGATGTCCGGCAAGTAGCTCGCAATCAGCATGATGGCCGACAGGAGCGGCGAACCCGTCTCGTCAAACACGAGAAGTCCCAACGGAAACATGATCGCCTCACCACCGATCGCCGACAAAATCGTCGTGCCCGTGATGAGCGTAAAGTCTTTGGTCCAGAGTTTGCTTGGCTGCGGTCTTGGATTGATCGGTCTTGGATTGTTCGATCTTGGATTGTTCGGTCTTGAATTGTTCGATCTTGGATTGTTCGGTCTTGGATTCATCGCTGCCTCTTCATTTTCTTGCAAATTCATTTCGTTCACCTTCATTTCGTGCTACTCTAATCGTAACGATACTAACGAGCACAGATAAGGCCAAAATTGGGAAATCAGATGATGAATCACTCCCTTTACCTGAAATCGCTGGTTTCTGGGAGACGAACAGCAGAAAAGGTAGGAAAGGCTGAAATGGCAGAGACAGCCGAAATGGCAGAAACAGCAGAAAAGGCAGAAAAGGCAGGACAACGCACATGAAAGAACAAGCAAGTTTTCTAGGCATGCTCATCCGCAACGAGCGACTCAAACGTGGCCTAGAGCTAAAAGACGTCGCCGACGGCATCTGCGCCCCCAGCTACCTCTGCAAAATCGAGCTCGGCCAAGCCAAAGCCTCCGCCCCCCTCCTCGCCGACATCCTAGCAAGGCTCCATTTGCACTACGAAATGGACGAGACTTTTCTCCGCGAAATGACCCTAGTGATCGACCGCGTCTACGAGGGCATATTCTACAACTATAATCTGACGCAGGAGCAAAAAGTCCTCACCGAAAACGCCGCCCGTCTCCTCGCCAGCCCCCTTCGCCTATCCTACGAAATCACCAAGGCCTACCTCAACGATCACCCCGTCGAAAACCAAGCGAACCTCGCAAATCTGGCAAACCTCGTCCCCTACATGGACGATCGCGAACATGCCCTCTACCTCCTCACTTCCTTGGATTACGAGGGCGGACGGGCGTCTTTGGCCCAGGCAAAGAAAGCGGACGACCTGCTGCAAAACAGCTTCAGCCTGCTCGCCTACATGAGCGCGTGCCTCCAAAACAACCGCTACGAAGAGATCAAAAGCATCGGCGACTCATGCATCGTCCGCAGTCTGCAGGAAGGCAACCTCCACTCGCTCATCCAAACCAACATGCTGCTGGGGACCGGCTACGCTTCCGAGGGCCACATCAGCGTCGCCATCACTTACTACGAGCGCGCCTCGCACCTCATCCGCGGCAGCCTCTTCCCCCACCTCGAGCAGACCATCAACTACAACCTCGGCGCCACCTACCTCGAAATCGGCGACATCGACAAGGCCGCCACGCTCCTCCGCAAAGTCCCCCGCACCTACGGCTTCTACCTCTACCACAAGCTGGCCTGGCTGGCTTTGGCCAAAGCCGCCCCCAACGACTTCCTCCACGAACTTTCCGAAATGAAGAAAACGGTGGACGGCGACAGAGCTCGCGAACTGATCTACCAAGCCACAGCCATCCAGCTGCATGCGGGCTTCGAGTCGGATCCCCGGAGCCTCGCAGTGGTCGAGAACCTGATCCGCGGTCTTGCCGAACTCAAGCACAACGGCTACCTACAATTCCACCGCGCTTTGATCACTCGCGTGTTCGTGGCCCACCGCAAATACAAGCAAGCCTACGAATTCGAGCGGATGCTGGGCGAGGTGGGTAGGTAGGGGGTGGTTTGGGATTGATTGGTGATTGTTGGGACGGCGTGTTCTCGCACTTATTTGATTTTTGAATCAGTTTCTTCGTTCTTGAGCAAGCCTCTAATCTCCTTTATAGCTTCTTCTTTGCTTTCTGATCGCTCGATGAGCGCAATGATCAATTTGATAGCCGCTTCGAATTGCTGATCCGTCATACCTTCCATAGTATTCTCCTTTCCAGATCTTTGCCTATTGACTTGTTGATTTCCGTTATCAAGCATTTTTAAATTATCATATTTTGGATTTCTTGTGTCCTGACTTTCCCAGAAAATCGAAAGAAAAACGTTACGGATGCTGGGTAGAGGTTCTTTCCGTCGAGTCATTCAAATATGCTACGGGGAACATCACCATACAATAATGGTTCGTTGTGTGTCCAATAAACAAGACTCCAATTCCATCGAGAAGTGCTATGCTTACGACAAACCGTCGTTTTGGATTTACGTCATGAAATGACAAGCGTCTAGGCAGTCGCAAGATCTTATGTGTCGACAGGTCAGATTAGCCTTTGCTTCCGACATATTGATTTTCAGAATACATGCAAATGGCTTGGTCGCACCTCATAGAGGTGCGTGGATTGAAATGGGATAACCCCAGCTTGTGCGGGAACCACCTACAATGTCGCACCCTCAAGGGTGCGTGGATAGAAGAAAACAGATGCCGTAATCAGAAACGACTTGGTTCTCATGCAAACAGCACTTGTAATAAGTGCTGTTTAGAATCAATCTACGGTAGTTTCCCCAACAGCTTCCCCGACTCTTCCACAGAAATACATAACCCGAAATGCGCCATGGCAATGGAATCAAGTTGTGCTGCAATCTCAGAAAACACTAAGTTCAAGTCCAACGTTTTCACACTGATTTTATTTCCGCTCATCTGATAGCTATGATCAGGTTGAATTGTCTCATCCGTTCTAGCATAAAGAAGCAGTCCTGACACTCTATGTGGCTTGTCTCCAAATCCTGCCGCCCGATTTTTTACGTATGTGAATATCTGGTATAAATTACCCGAATGGAGGCTATGCACGTCGAAATGAACATGTGTTGTGTGAGAATAATACTTTGCGTCGATTATTAGAACATCGCTCCCCCTAGATAGTGTAATATCACTCTACATGGTAGGGAGCATCGTACCAATTCCATCATCCAGCACCCAGCTGATCTCAGAAGCATTTACTTTTAGTTCCGGGTAGTGTTTGGTGTAGTATTCCCACCCACATTCGTCACCCTATTTAAGTAAACCTAAGCCTATTTTCTTGCCGTCAACT
>CAZCLL010000158.1:0-4984 GCA_964499555.1 uncultured Fastidiosipila sp. | reverse complement strand
ATGTGATAGATTTTTCTGTACAACTTAATGTCTATCACTGAACCACGGGCTATTGAAATGGAGAAAAAAGTCAAACTGGATAATCAAGGGGGTGAGGTATTATCCTCCTGCAATTGGGTGAACTGCGCAAGCACCCTTATAACATTACCCATTCGATACAGCGAAAAACCACATAATGCCTAGTAAGACAAAGCTATAAGAATGCTATCTATGAGTAGTTTGAATCTTTATAGAATCCTTTACTTTCACATCAAGTGACTGAATTAGTTTACCGAAATTATAATCTGGCTCTCGCTTCCCAGTAAAGCCATTTTCTTGCTCAACTCTATGAACTGATACATCTTGAATAATTACCTTATCACCATACTTGTATATATACTGGGCAGATAATGTTGAAACCATATCATCTAAGAAATTATTGCCAGACAATAGCTCCATTTTGGCATCTTTAAGTATAATATTTAAGTTATTATAGTCTATATCAGGTACAATATTATTACACATATAGTCTTTTATTACATGATCAAGAGATGGTGTGAATATTATGAAGGATGTATTGAGAAAATTGCCGTTTCCTCCCGCAAGATCGTTATCTACCTTTAATGCACAGGTTGAATTTGTAATGAACTTGCTCATGTCAGTTCTAACGGTGCAGCCTAGGACCATGAGGCATATAAGTAGCAGGCATACTTTGAGGAATATAAAGATATTTAAGAACTTCATTATTCATGCACTCCATAAATATAATTTAATTTTAGGGGTTGCTTCCGAGACGGAAGATGCTTACTACGCCAACAATTCGATTTCTGACAACACAGCAAACTGATATCATGTCGTATTAATCGAATGTTTTGATGATTTTGATAATGCCGGTTTTGCCCACTTCCACATCTCCACCCTTGCTGCCCGAGCCTTGGTAAGATTATCAGCCAGCCCCCTCTCCATGGCCACTTTCCTTCGTCCCTCCGAGAAACTCTTTGCAGTCAGGGGCTGGCTTGGCGGAATGTTGAACTGTTTCCGATATTCGCCTGGCTTCATGCCGTGGGTCATGGACAGATTGCGGGCAAGGGTCTTCATTCCGCCCTTCCCACAGATCAGGCAGAAGACCTGGTCGGCTCATGGTCAGGTTCGTAAGGAATCCAATCGACTTTGCATCAAGGGAACGGTATGCAGCCTCCACCAGCCTTCCATTCCCGTAATTCTGCATTGCTGCCGAAAAGGTAATTATTTCTCTGTATGGTGACAATTTCTTTATTCAAGTCAACGCTGCCTATCAATGGCAGGTTCGCATGACAACCTTTGCTTTTCTCTGTACCTACTCGTCCCTGAGAAAGTCTGAATGGAACTTGTTTGCTAGCCGCCCTATGAGGTCAACAAGTTCCACCCTATGCTCTTTCCTCAACCAGAACGAGATTTCAATCTGTATCGTATTGAAAAACTCACCATACCCGTCATAAGAGCTTTGGCGGGCACCCTTCCTATGGTTGTTCTTTGACTGGTCGCCGATGAACCTTCTGTTCACCACTATCGTTGGCCTTTTGGAAAGAGATGCCGTATTCTGCGCCCACTCCTCTATTTCTGTTCTCACCCATTCAAGAACATCATCAGAGCAACTGTCACCCATGCGGGTGCTAAGTTCAATATCCGCATCCGGCCTGTCTTTCATGCCATGGATTGCCAGATGCAGAATGGGACGTGAAAGAATGCTGTCGAGTTTTAGTAGAGCAATTGTCTCAAAGAGATGCCTGATTGTCCTGCGGTATTCTTCTACTGCTCCGGCGTTTTCTTCAGTTGGGGGACGGTTTAAGTCAGCAACTTTACGCGATAGCGTAGAAATAATCGCATGGCAGCCAGCATTGTTGGCGACTGTCTCGACGATTTTACCGGTATAAGCATCTGCTTTCGGCTTTACGGCATGGACGGCATCAATCAGTACAGCCGAGCATTTCATGCCATAGCGAAACCTCAAATATGTTCCAGAGACATACTTCCCGTTTGTAATAAAAGTAGCCTGCTGCTCAGCCAGCAATTCCCCAATAAAGCGATCTGCTGTTTCCGCGAACGTTACCGACTGGCTGAAAAAATCGGCCAGCCATGGTTCAGGCTCAGCATGAATCCGATGATTGATTGCGGCGATCCGTACCAGGAATTTGTCCACAGATGGTTGCAGCATGCCTCTTGATAAGCGAATGTGTGAGGTCAACTCAAAATTCACCCTGAAAATATTGCTGGATGGGTTACATGGGAACCGGCCATATAGCTTTGGGCGAATATTGTTCCACGTTGAAAAGAGCAGTGGGTTGTGACTGCCTGAAAGCCTTAAGATTAGATGCGGGTTTCTGCCAGAACCGCGTCGTTCTGAAACATGACCTTCGCAGATGCTTGTCAGCCTGAAGTTTGTAAGCCCGTTCAGTCGTTCAAGCCATTCATCCTTCAAATTGAGATCAACCTCATGACCGTTCCAGAAACGCCTGCCAAGACGTGCAGGGCGATCGTTGCGATTCAGGGGGGGCATATCATCTCCTGGCTCTAACAACCCGCGGACCGTTGAATTGTTGAGTCATCATTTCTTCTACCGGTCTGCCCAGATATTCACTTAAGGCCATTACCAAAGTTTTCAAGGCATCCAATGGTACTTCAATAACGATTTTTCTGACGAATCGTGTTCCAGAAGAATCAACCAGATGATAATTTGTGTTCCCATTGCTGACAAGAGTAGACCGCATCGATATTCCATGATTTGGATTCAAAGCAGAGATATTGTCCAAAATCCGCTTCGCTTCATCTTGCTTATAACTCCTTGGCCTACCATTAATTCCGGATACATCTGATGACTGGATGAATCTGAATTTCTCGATAAAGCCTCGTTGCCCCACGACGGTCTCATATCCGGTGCGCTGATGCTGCTCATCAAGGATTGGGCAAGGGTGGCTTAAGGCATGGCGGATCGACTCCAACACACAATCAAACGTCACGTCTTCTTTACGAGCACATTTGTCAAAACAGGTAAATGTCTTCACCATGCTTAACCTAATACCGTAACTGTCTGGAATATCGCATAACTGTCTATCAAATTCCGTGAAACTGATTCGACTATTTCGTTTCCTCATTTCGGTATAAATTGCCAGCAGCGGGTGCAGAAGACTTATAGTCAGTGTGGCACCGTAGTTTTCGAGAAGATTAATGTTTCTTTTCAAGTCTTGATATTGCGTGGCTACTCTGCCAAGCCGTTTGGCAAAATCTCTATATATCTGTTGTTCTTCGTCGTCTCTGATGTATTCACCCATTATTTCCTCACTAATTCATCGTTCCGTGATTTTCACGTCATTGTTTTCATAAATATTGCCTGTTACAACGGTAAGAGTCTGACCCGCATGAATCATCTCAGCATCAAGTCCGACGGTATCGACACAATAGCCGTCCCCCCGTTATTAATAGTCGTTCGCCAAAGTCCCCTCGTACAAACTCTTCGCATCCTTTGCACCCGCAATTTTTTTCCTGACAGCCGGGTCCATAATATTCAGCACGCGCAATTTACCTTTAACCTCAGCGACAGCTACAATACGGCGATACACCGATCCATAGGCCTCGGCGTAGAGAGCCAGCCCCTGCAACTTCGGCAGGGCGTCGCCGTATTGGGTGCCGTGGGGATCAACAATGTCTGCAACGGTAGTTCCATCCTCATTGATAGAGAAGAAGATGAAGTCCGGCCGCATGATTTTGTACTGCTGATCCTCGGTGTAGGCAATTCCCAGAGAATCCTGACTTGGCCGTGACGGGTTGCGGTACCAGCACTGAAACCCTTGACGTTTCATTTCGACCTTCAAAACGTCAGTCTCCCAAGAGGAGCCAATCTCGAAAGGAAACAGATGCTGCTTGTAGGTCGGCAGCGGTTTCTTGTTGCCGAGCACATCCTGTTCGGTCGTCGCCACCGTCCACGCTTTCGGCAGGGCGAGGTCTATTTCTCCCGGCTCCGTGCTCATCCCCTTGAGCGAGCGATAGACTTCCTGCCGCTCGTCAGACAGCCCTTTAATCTGTGCGCTGTAGGTGCTGAACCAAGTCTTTGCCAGCTTGTCAGCTTCGGCGTCGAGGCAGGTTTTCACATTGGTAACCAGACCAAGCGCTGCAATATCGGCGTGCGCCTCCATCAGCGCCTCTTCCATGTCTTCAGCATCCTCATTCTTGGCAGCCAGATACTCGGCATAGGTCCGGGAAATATCCGGACTTAAGATACGCCCGGCGCGACGATAGGCATCCTCGATCACCACATAGTCGGCCTCTTCCAGGAAGTCGTCGATGGATTTCGCCTTGTTTTTCATGTCGGCGGTCAGGCTCTTCCCTTCCACCGTCAAAACGTCCTTGCGGGCAGCTGCAATCTCCTTGGCGTAGCACTCCTCAATCCCATCCAGCACCGTGTGCATTTCCGTATGGGCGATCTTCCCGGCACCCGGCAGCAACTTGTCCCACGCCAGCTCATGGGCCAGCGCCGTTAGCCGCTTCACCGGCTTTGCTCCCCGCTGCGGCAGGGATTGGGACGGCAGCGACCGGAACTTTTCCCAGACCGGTTCAGGCACCGCCGGATTCGGCAGCATCTCTTTGGGATTGATAAGTACCCGTCTGCCGGGTAACTGCTTACCGTCGTCCCCTCCCTTCATCAGCGCGTCAGCAACGTCGTTAACAGACTTGACATCGAAAAACGGCAACAGACAGTCAACGGAGTTAAGCCGGTCATTGCCCGGAATCCGCCGCGCCAGGGGAGTTCGGACCATCCGCCCCATCAACTGGGTAATGTGGGTGCGATCCTTGGCCGGCCGGAAGGAAACCAGCACCTCGGCCCGCGGGCAGTCCCAGCCGGTGCTGATGGCATCCTTGGCGATAAGCACCCGGACCCAATGGGAATCCTGCACATGCTCGGGGGAGATGTACGGCACCGTGTGACGACCAAATGTCTGGGTGGTGTGTTCGCCAAAGACGTGGGCAAACG
>CAZCLL010000157.1:0-5055 GCA_964499555.1 uncultured Fastidiosipila sp. | reverse complement strand
CAGGGAGGGCACCAGTCGCATAACGCATACGACAAGCAAATGTGTACCTCTAAGCCTAAAGGAAAAAAAGCGAAATGGAAGCCCCTAAAACCCAAGAAATTCCAAGAAAAACCGACAAATAGGGGAGAGGAGCCACACCCACACCCACACCCACACACAAACCAGCCCGCCGAACTTGCCCAACACACCGAACACCCACCCAAATGAAAAGCAACCCGCCAAACCAAAATCGCAGACCGAACTCATTTCCCCTTGTCTGCCCTTGCCCAGACTGGCCTCACAGACAGAAGGAGAACCAGCTCGGCCAAACTAGCCATTGCTCTCCAACTTGGCCAAACTGGCCTGGCGCCTCGCTTGGCCGAAACCAAATACAGCTATTCGGACTTACCCCGTCCTCCAAAAAAACCATGGGCCAGCTCCGCCCGCCCCAAAAGGCGAGGCAAATGCGTTAGAATAGCGAGTATGCAATATTTACTGTTGAATTTAGGAGCCATATTGGCGGGCGGGCTCGTGAGCCGGCCTGTGTCGCGTTGGGTGCCAGATCATTTGCTCAAGCAAATGATGATCATTGCCAACATTTGTGTTGCCATCATTGGGATACAGGGTGCCATACAGACAGAGAACACGATTCTCATGTTGATGAGCTGTGTGATTGGTGGGCTTATTGGATCTGCGATAGGGATTGATGAGGGCTTTGGGCGCTTGGGCGAGTGGCTCAAGGAGAAATTTGGGCGCGACGATCAGTCGTTTAGTAAGGGCCTTGTCACGGTTTTCCTGATGCAGGCGGTTGGGTCCATGGCTATTTTGGGGCCCATGAATTTGGCCCTGCATGGCGACCCGGATCTGCTGGTTTTCAAGTCGGTTTTGGACTTCACCTCGACCCTGATTTATGGGGCCATTTTTGGGAAAGGGGTTATCCTGTCTGGCCCCTTGCTTTTCATTTATCAGAGCCTCTTCTATTTTGCGGCAGGCTACGTCGCGCCCTTCCTCACGGCCCAAATGACGCACGAAATCTCGGCGATTGGCTCGGTCATCATCTTCGCTTTGTCCCTTGATTTGCTGGGGATTGTGCGCGTTAAATCGGCCAACTACCTGCCAGCGCTCTTGGGGCCTGTGCTTTATTATGGCATGCTAGGGCTCGTGGGTGGGTAAGGCGGCTTTGGCCAAAGCCGCAGCTACGACCTCTGCCTAGGGCTCGGTCTTGATCCGAAACTTGAAGTACCACAGAAGGAAAAGCCACATCAGGCCTAGGAAAATCTTGACGAAGAGGCTATCGGTGAGAAGGAAAGAGATCAGCATCATCGTGGACGCGAAGGTCAGGAGGCCGATCTTGGTTTTTAACTTCATGGAACGCTTGCTGACGAAGGTTTCGAGGTGCTCACGGTAGAGTTTCGTCCCGCGAAACCAGGTGTCGAAGCGATCCGAACCCTTCGCAAAAGCCCAAGCCGCCACCAACAAAAACGGCGTGGTGGGGAGGACAGGCAAAAGCGTGCCTATGAAGCCCAGGCCTGTAAAGAGGATTCCGATGGTGATGAGAATGGCTTTTTTCATGCGTCTACCCTAGCATAAGGGGCTAGGATTTTTCAGAAACGTATGTGCGCCAGGACAAAATCTGGGTCAAATTTGGGGCGCTTTGGCGCTGAAATTGGCAAATCTTTGCGCGAGGTCACAAGCCGCCCGGCCACTTGTTACCAACTACTTCGGATATATATTTTAGAATGGAGAAACGATAGATAGAGGTGTTATCTCCATGCCGAAAAATCAGCTCAGTCAAGAATCAGGTATAAAGGCTCCCCACAAGCAGGCGCCGATTTGTCATTGTGGTAGGGAGCTTTGTATTGCCAATATTAGTTTGTTTAAGTCGCTCGCGAGGCCTTTGCAAGAGGAAATTGTCAAACATGCGCTGCACTACGATGTCGAACCCGGAGAAACGATTTTTGCGCAAGGGGATCGTGCAGATTTTCTTTTGATTATCAGGGAAGGAAAAGTGAAGCTGAATCGCTACGATGCCGAAGGGAAAGAGTATATTCTGGACATTTTGGTGGACGGCGAGACCATCGGGGAGGACTCGTTCTTTGGTGCAGCGGGATTCGAGTTCAATGCGGCGGCTTTGGCCAAGTCGAGATTGTGTAAGGTCTCGAAACAGGCCTTGTTGGATGTTGTGAAGGAGTACGAGGATAGCATGCCGCTGGCGCTCGCCCTGATCGAGCACCTGAGCATGCGCCTTCATCAGTCGAATGAGCGAATTTCGCTCTTGATGGAGGACAATGCGTACCGGCGGGTGATTGGGTTTTTGCTGGAGAGGACGGAGCGGATCGAGGGCGACACGATTGAGCTGACGCTGGATGATATCGCTGGCAGTACCAATTTGCGCCGGGAGACGGTGAGCCGGAAGCTCTCGGAGCTCCAGAAGCAGGGCTTGGTGGAACGCCACGGCCAAAGAAACCTCCGCCTCGTTGACCGAGGCGAGATGCGGACGATTTTTGCAGAGTCGTGAGAGGAGCGGTGTGCGCGGGTTGGGCGTGATGTGTGCGTAGGCGGCGTCCGCACTGCGTTCGCTTAACGGCCAAACGTCTCGCCAAGATTTCTTCGCCAAACTTGATCGAAGTCAATTCGGGCAGGGACAGGGATGCCCTACACTAGAGCCATAAACCGCAAGGGGATACGCCGCAAGCGCAGGCAAGCACGGTTGCAAGTGCTTCGAGGCTGGTGCCCCCGAGGTACGAGGCCGCAAGGCAAGGAGGCTCCCATGACAGAAGATAAGACAAATACAAAGGCAACGATTACCGAGAAGACCCTCATTTCGGAGGCGCTCGCGGCGTATCCGGAGCTCGCTGAGACGCTGGGCGATGTCGGTTTGGCGGGTAGTGAGAAGCGCTTTGGTGAGGAGCTGAGAGCCCGGAATATTGATCCGGAGACTTGCTTGGCGCTACTGAATCGCAAGGTGATTCGCGAGCCGGCCGATCTTACGTATTATATTATGAAAGCGCATCACTATACCGAGAGCGATCAGCTAGATGAGATCGATCCGCTTTTGCAGAAGATTTTGAAGGTTCATTACGAGTCGCACGGCAGCGAGTTAGCGGAGGTTTACGGGGTTTTCCTGGAGGCCAAAGCCGCCCTCAAGCACCATTTCGCAAGGCAAGAGAGATTGTTCTTTCCGGCTTTTGAGGAGGGAAATCTAGCGTTGGCTATGCAAGAGGCGGAAGCGGAAGCGAACCGAGAGCTGGCGCGGATTATGGAGCGCTTGGCCGATGTGACTGACCAGTATCAGACACCCCAAGATGGTTGTGCCACGTATCAATTGACTTTTGGGAAGCTTCGAGACTTGGCTCTGGATGTCGAAAAGCATCTGGCCATCGAAGATTCTCGTTTAATAGGAAGGAAGTAAGACTATGAGAAAAGCGGTAAAGAACAACGTCAGCTGGGTCGGCTTCATTGATTGGGAGCTCGAAACGTTCCACGGTGACGACTATTCGGTCATGAACGGGTCGTCGCAAAATGCTTACCTGATTGAGGAAGAGAAAACGGTCTTGGTGGATACCGTTTGGCGTCCGCATTCGGATTACTTTGTGGAGAATCTGAAGCAGGAAATTGACCTCAAGAAGATTGATTACATCGTAGCGAACCACGGAGAAGTGGATCATTCGGGGGCTTTGGCCGCACTACTAGAAGAAATTCCGGGAACACCTGTCTACTGCACGGCGAATGCGGTGAAGAGCTTGGTGGGGCAATTTCATCATCCTGAGTGGAATTTTCAGGTGGTGAAAACCGGCGATACGCTCGACGTGGGCAACGGGAAAAAGCTAGTATTTGTCGAGATGAAAATGCTGCACTGGCCGGACTCGATGGCTTGCTACCTAACTGGCGACGACATCCTGTTCTCGAACGACGCCTTTGGCCAACACTTCGCGGTGGAGGAGCTCTTCAATGACAAGGCGGACCAATGCCTGCTCGAAAAGGAGGCCATGAAGTACTACGCGAATATTTTGAATCCGTTTTCGCCGCTGGTGAAGAAGAAGCTCGAGGAGATTATTGCGTTGAATCTGCCGATCGACATCATTGCCCCGAGTCATGGCGTCATCTGGCGTGACAATCCGCTCCAGATTGTGGAGAAATATGCGGCTTGGTGCGATGAGTATCAAGAGGACCAAGTGACAGTGATTTACGACACGATGTGGGAGGGGACGGCGCAGCTGGCGAATCGCCTAGCGGCCTACCTGAACGAGCTATCGCCGGAGACTCGAGTCAAGACCTTCAACATTTCGAAGTATGACAAGAACGAAATTATGACCGAGGTTTTCAAATCGAAGGCGATCGCCGTCGGTTCGCCGACTGTGGGCAATGACGTGCTTTCGAGTGTCAGTGGCTGGCTTCATTTCCTAAAATCCCTGAAGTTTAAGGGGAAGAAGGGGGCGGCTTTTGGGACCTATGGCTGGTCTGGCGAAAGCGTCAAGAACATCCAAGGCTATTTAGCGGACGCGGGTTTCGACGTGATTGATGCGAGTGTCCGCGTGAACTGGAACCCAACTGCTGACGATCTCGCCGCCACGCGCACGATTGCTGAAGGGCTTCTGGGGTAAGTGCTTGTTGGTCTACCGTTGTGCGTAGCGCCGCTTTAACGTTGCGCCGAATAAATGAACCGTTTTACGAACTCGATCCGATAAACAGGAAGGAATAGATAAGAACATGGATAAACACGAGAAGAACGCAGAAGTGCTGAAGAAGATTTTGACGAGGCTCCACGCCGGTGAGAGCGTCGATGACGTGCGAGCCGAGTTTGCCGCGGCGTTTAGCGAGGTCGACGCCTCCGAGATCGCCCGCGCCGAGGTCGAGCTAATCAAGGGTGGCGTCCCCGTCGAAGAGGTTCAGAATCTCTGCGACGTCCACGCCGGCATGGTGCAAGATCGGGTGGCGCAGCTTTCGGGCGGGGAGGCTTTGGGGCACCCTTTGATGGTCATGGAGGCCGAGAACAAGGGGCTGGAGGAGTTCCTCGACGGCCAGTATCTTTCGGCCAAAGCCGCCTACAAAGTCAGTCTCGTGAAGCCGGTCTTT
>CAZCLL010000156.1:1786-5062 GCA_964499555.1 uncultured Fastidiosipila sp. | reverse complement strand
CTTGCCGCAATCTGGGGATTGCCGAACCGAAAATTGCTGTCTGCGGCCTCAATCCACATGCGGGCGAAAATGGCCTTTTCGGGACAGAAGAAATCACGGAGATTGTGCCGGCGGTGGCTTTGGCCAAGGAAAAAGGGATCAACGCGATCGGCCCGCTCCCAGCAGACACGGTGTTCTCGCAGATGCTGGGCGGCTGGTATGACATGGTGGTCTGCATGTACCACGACCAGGGGCACATCCCCACAAAAACGATCGGCTTCGTCTACGACCGCGCGCTGCAGAAGTGGAAAGCCGTCGAGGGGGTGAACATCACCCTGGGGCTGCCGATCATAAGGACTTCGGTGGATCACGGAACCGCCTTCGACACGGCAGGCAAGGGGACTGCCAATGAACTCAGCCTCGTAAATGCGATTGACTATGCGTTGCGGCTGGCTGGTGGAGGGCAGGTGGTGACGTCGTAAGTATCGAAATCGCCTCACGAGAACGTTTAGCAACAAACCAGAATCATAAAACTCATGAAACAACATTCCTTAAGGAGGGAACCATCTCATGACACCCCAAATGATTATTGCTTTGGCAATCACAGTTTTTATGATCATCTTGATCATCGTCGACAAACTACCCTTCGGTGCACCGCCACTGATCGCCTGTTTACTCCTGGTAATTTTCGGTGTTGCGAATCTCAAAGAAGCCTTTGCGGGATTCTCGAACTCCACGATTATCATGTTGGCTTCCTTTATGGCAATCATAGCCGGATTACAGAAAACAAGCTTCGTGGTTGTTTTCAAGAACGCTATGTTCAAAATTGCGAACAAAGGGGGCTTCAAAGGCTACTTAGCGATCGTCCTAATCGTTATGCTGGGTGCTAGTGTTTTCGGCACCGGCTCGACCGCCTACTATGTGTTGACCATCGGTCTTCTTTCTACACTTCCTTATAACCCGAAGTTGCCGCCGTCCAAAGTCATCATGTCCGCCGGTTTTGCTGCGAATCATCCTTTGATTCCTTTAAATACAGCGCTCCAGTACGGGATTGTGGTTGCGGTTCTGCAATCGGCCCAAGCGGTTTTCCAAGTGAATACCGTCCGCTTCGCCATTGTTAACTTGATCTTGTCACTCGCCTTTATCTTGCATTGCATGCTCTCCTACAGAAGCCTCCCGGATCATCCGATTTCGGACGAGAACGAAGTGGCGGAAAAGGAAGAAGCTGCAGCAGGCTCGGCTTTGTCCAAAACCAAAGAGTACATCGTTTATGCGCTCTTTGTTATTGCGGTTGCAGGCATGATTCTCCAAAGCAACATTGGTGATGCCGGCTACGCGATCAGTGGTATTGCTGCAGCAGGTATGTTGGTCTTCGGTATCTTGGATTTCAAAGAAATCCGCGATGCGATTTCTTCCCCCATTATCCTGATGTCTGCGGGTGTGATCGGCGTTGCTGATGCTCTTGGCAATACCGGTTTGACTGCTCTTGTCGGCGAAACCGTTGCCAAAATGCTGGGCGACAACATTAACCCCTTCATTCTGGTCTTCGCTTTCTGTGTCTTGACGAGCGTACTGGCCGCCCTGACTGGCTCGACAATCGGAACGGTCTACGTCTTTGCGCCTTTGGCCATCGCCACATGCGTGAACCTCGGCATGAACCCGGTCGCTGCTGCGGTTGCCATTGTCATCTCCGGTTGGAATGGTCACTTCTTGCCGATCGACGGTATGCCTGCCATGGTCATGGGTGCTGGCAGGTACAACATCAAGCAGTTCTGGAGATTTACGATCCCCATGTACTTCATCCGTTTGCTCGCACTCACTGCCGGCGCACTCATCATGTTCCCGGTAAGATAGTTTATACTTACTTCTGTGATTGGTTGTTGGCAGGGAGCATAGAGGCCTTCTGCTAGGGAAATGTTTGGAAGTGCCACGCCCAGGCCATGAAGAGTAAGCAGAGAAAGAGAGAAGGACAGTTATGAAGAACGTTTTTGAATTGGAACATGTAGGGATTAATACACCGAATCCGGAAACCGCAACGGAGCTCGCCCAGCTCTTAAGCCTCGTATTCAATCTGGAGCCTCGCGAAGGCAACAAGTCTGTGTTCGCAGGCAAGTACTTTGAGTTGATGAAAACGCCTTTCCTTGGCACGAATGGCCACATTGCGATGAAGACTGCGGACCTTGAAGCGGCCAAAGTCGAACTCGAAGAGAAGGGCTTCTCCTTCAATATGGATACGGCTGCCTATAACGAAGAGGGCAAGCTCAAGAATGTCTACCTAGCCGGTGAGTTCGGCGGCTTCGCGATCCATATTATGCAGAAGTAAGGAGCGACGCATTTTAATTATAAAGTCAGGAGAATCAGTGCTTGCGGGTGCTGGTTCTTCTTTTTGTGTGGCAGTGACACACTTACATCTACGATACCTATCGGCTTTGCGACCTGTGGTACGCTGAACTTGGTAGTACGCATTTTCCATTTGAGGCCAAAGGAATCAGTCTTCTCTAGCCCAACTTCTGCGTTGATTGTCTGTCGAAAAGGATCGCGTGAAGGTGCAGGGAAGTGATCAATCAACTTGATTATCTGCGAGAGCTCAATTTGCTTTCAATCGTCGTACGCATGCTGTTCTCCCTTTTGATCGGTGGTGCGTTAGGCTTAGAGCGCGAGCGAAAAAATCGGGGTGCCGGCTTCCGAACCTACACCTTGGTTTGTATCGGCGCAGCAACCGTCATGATGACAAACCAGTATGTAGCTGATTATTTCCAAACGGGTGACCCGACTAGACTCGGTGCCCAAGTCATTTCCGGCATTGGTTTCCTTGGTGCCGGAACGATCTTGCTGACTGGCAAAAGCCAGGTGCGAGGAATCACAACGGCAGCGGGTCTCTGGACAGCCGCTTGCTGTGGCTTGGCGATCGGAATCGGTTTTTACGAAGGTGCTTTGTTGGCGGCGATTTTCATCATGCTTGTTTTAGCGACGCTGTCACGTGTGGATACCTATTTTCGTTCCCGCTCGAAGCGAATCGATGTCTATGTGGAGTTCACAGATCGAAAAAGATTAAGAGAATTCATCCTCTTCTGCCAGGCGCAGAATTACGAGGTTCGGGATTTAGAAGTGATGAATGGCAGGAGCAAGGAGAAAGATACCCCCTTTGCCGCAACCTTGTCTGTCGTGGCAGACCGCAGAATGCTTCACACGCTTTTCCTTTCCCAACTCCAAGAAGTGGAGGGCGTCGAGTTTATCGAGGAAGTCTGAGTCGGCGGAGAAAAGTGGCTGCAGGCGGCTTTGGCCAAAGCCGCCCAC
>CAZCLL010000156.1:0-1776 GCA_964499555.1 uncultured Fastidiosipila sp. | reverse complement strand
CTCTACCTCTTAATATCGTAATCCGCGTTCATCAAGTGGTGGATGACCTGGACGTTGTCGGTGATGTTGCCGTCCCCGTGCATCGTGTGCTTGAGGGCGCTGTTGGCCACCGCGAAATTCAGGGCATCGGTCAGCTCGTAGTCTTTCATCAGGGCGTAGAGAAGGCCGCTGGCGAAAGCATCACCGCCACCAACGCGGTCTAGGATGTTGAAGCGGAATAGGCGGCTTTCGTAGGTTTTACCCTCGTGCCACATGTAGGCCATGAGGCTGTTTTCGCTGCCGCTGTGGGCATAACGGACGTGGCGGGCAATGGTCCGGAGGTTCGGATAACGCTCGACGAATTTGCGGAAGACCATATCTTGCTGTTCAAAATCAGGGTGGTACGGAATATCGTCCTTCCAATCGCCCTTGCTATGGTCGTTCTCATCCTTCCACAAGTGGTAGGGCTCGATGCCGAAGAGGACATTCACGTAGGGGAGGCACATGGTGCAGAAGTCACGGGCTTCTTCCCAGCTCCAGAGAGCACTCCGGAAGTTACCGTCGAAACTTACCGTCATCCCCTGTTCCTGGGCGGTCCGGAGGCTGTTGAGGATGAGGTCTGCGCAGGATTTGGACAAAGCCGGCGTGATGCCACTTAAGTGCAACCAGTCGAAGTTCTTGAAGAGTTCCGCTAAGTCGACCGTGCTGAAATCGAACTCGGCCATGGCGCTGTACTTGCGGTCGTAGGTGACTTTGGACGGGCGAATTCCATAGCCCATCTCCAGATAATAGGTGCCGAGGCGGTGGGTTGGTGTTTGATCCGGCTCAGTGAGAATGACCGGGGTGCAATGGACATCGTTACTGCGCATCCAGCGAACGGCACTCTTGCCCAAGCTGTTATTCGGAACTACGGAGAAGAAGGTACTGTCAATTCCGAGGTTGGCTAATGAGATGGCAATATTTGCCTCGCTCCCGCCGTAACTGACTTGGAAGTCATTGGCAATACGGATTTTTTCATAATCAGGCGGCGATAAACGCAGCATGATTTCCCCGATCGTCAGAAAATGGTGTGTTGTCTGTGTATTTTGCAAGAGCGGATTTGAGTGTTCCATGTTGTCCTCCTTGGTTGGTGTTTTAGGTTTTTTGCACTTGAAACGATCTTCAATGTAAAATGTTCTTACACTGTAATCTTACCATTGAACGATAAAACTCTTCCAACGGTAAAAGCTTGATATAAATACAAAATATTCTTAGTGACTCTGACAAATCTAGTGTATACTACAAATTAATAGCCGAATTGTTATTTCCATTTCTACAGAATTGGGAAAGGAATGATTGCGGCTTTTTGCTTGTAATTTACTTGAGTGAAAATGAAAACAGGACAAGTTTCAAAAATTATTCTTGATGTAGATACTGGTACAGACGATGCAATGGCTATTATCACAGCCATACGAGCTTTTCGCGACCGAATCTTAGCTATTACAGTTACACATGGAAATAGACCCCTTGATAATACTCTGGAGAACACATTGCGGGTCGTTCAGTTTATGGGTGAAGAGATCCCAGTGTATGCTGGTATGCCTGGACCGATTGTTCAGCAGTTATCACCTGGCAGACTCGAAAATCAAAGACGTCAGAATTATAGTCAAGAACATAATGGACAACTTTATGCTGTTCATGATGATTTTCTTGTGCTACCACAGGCTACTCTTGCTCCTCAGTCTGAACATGCTGTTAGCTATTTAGGGTCTGCTGAACGGTTGACAAAGCCCGGAATTCCGGCATAAACCTCGACTT
>CAZCLL010000155.1:0-5101 GCA_964499555.1 uncultured Fastidiosipila sp. | reverse complement strand
TGTGCAATATGCGGCCCTATAAATTGTCACCTATTTATTGACCCCGGTAGTAACTTTCTCCCCTTTTCGCCGTATACCGCCCAAGCGGTGTACACGTCCTATGCGCTGTTCCATCACTGCCGGGTTCCAGTTTAGATCGAAGAGTACGACATGCCGACAGTAGTGATGAAGATCGATCCCTTCCTGCGCCTTCTGTGTAGCAATGAGGACAAGCGGCCAGGACGGCAGGTTGAACTTTTCAACATTACGAGAAGATTCCTTCTTTCCATTTTGATTGCCAGGCGTTATCACCTGTTGGTCAAGAATCGAGCTTGTATCGGTATCCGCGATGTTGTGGACGACCAAAGGCAGATGACGTTTGCTTCCTACGATTGGGCGGAGGTCCTTTGCCCATTTTTCATTGGATCCTTCTCCCAAACGCTGTTTATGGCATCGCCACCACTTGCAGACCGAACGCCGATCAATCGCTGGGAAATCTTTACAGTGAGCCATTACTTTGGCAACACCAGCGGCGTAGGTTCTGTCGAGATTTAGCCAGATGGCGATCTTATCAATATGGCGACGAAAGCGGGCAACATCTTTTCTAATAGCACGGGTCATCTTCTTCACACTAGGGTGTTCTTCAAGCATCCGGATGAGGGCTCTTGCTGTCTCATGTCGTTGGGTGAAAACAACCACCTTAGTGTTGTCATTCGTTATCAGCTCTACCAACTCATCAACAGCTATTCGCAACTTCGGATCATTAAGTGCAGCTCGACCTGCGACAACGTCATCAAACGCGTGAGCCCAACATTTGTCTGATCCTTGTAGCGGTGACTTCTTTAAAGATAATCGCGCCGCGGGCCAAGATGAACACAAAGATTCGCGCCTACTGGCGATGTGAGTTCTCTGTCCGCTTTGCAGAACTCCATCAATGAGCCTTTCGAGAAGCAGTGTTGGCAGAATTGCCGCAGGCGATGCATCCCCTGTCCAGTGTTTCAGCAATCGCTCGCGGTCATGATCCCAAGTATCCCTTACCATGTATCGCCTAAGCGTCCTCTCGAGTTCTTCTCTGCCCGTGAATTCTTCTCGCTTCGTTACAGCTTTGCAGAAATCATCTAGTGATGGTTTAAGTTTGTTGATGGCATTCTCGTACTCTTTAGGGGCTTCCTTAGCATGCTTGAAATCGAGAAGTCGCCTTAAGAATTGCGTTACTGACAAGGCAAATGGTGTCGCTGTAACAAAAAGGCACTTCTTGAAGCGCTTGTCAAGAAGGCGTGTGATCACATTGTGACGAGCTGAGCCTTCTAATTTATGAGCTTCATCAACGATGAGAAGATCAAAGCGAATTCGGCGTTCGAGTGCCAAGGGTGCCTGTATTCGATTGAGCACTTCCTCAATCTCAGAGTATGCATCATTCTTCCAGCGGCGCTTGTTACGGTCCAGTTGCTGTAGAATCTTCTTTGCATCAGAATCTGATATTTTTGGTATTGCTTTGTGCCGTATACTCCGAAGATCACAATCTACCAATTCTTTGGTTAATGCGTTTTTTTCTTCTACACTCAGACGGAGGTGTACTAGTCGCGCCCGGCGTAATGCAGCAAAAAGATAGACGGCGTCTCCTTCCTTGGACCCATATTTTTTTAGTGTTTCATATGACGCGAATGCGATTTGCGGGAGATTTTCATTGATTGCATCGTAATTCAAATCATCGATGGCCCGGTACTGGCGGCCTATCCATCCACTCTCATCCCATTGTTCCTTCCAGTTATTTGAGACGCAATCGGCTAATTCCTTCCATCGGTCTTTCCAGACCCCGGCCATGTGAGCACTGTGCGTCAATATCAGTACATGTCCCTTCCGTCGAGACGCCAATAGTGCGAAGGCAACAGCCAGGGCCACATATGTCTTGCCCTTACCGACTTCGTCAGCCAACAATGCACCCGGTTCGTCGTCTTCGTACAACCTTCGCCAAAGGCCTCGAGCGCGATCGTTCTGCTTGAGCAGTTCATGCTGATACCGCCCTCCAAGTCGTTTGCCTCCAATAGTCAGGTCGATGTCCTCTTCAGGACCGAATTTGACCATATTCTAATCCTCTAAGGCCTTTCTTGCAGCACGAAATTGTCTCTGGATCGCTGAAGGCAGCGTCGCTATCCCCATTCCTTGTTGCATTCGCTTCGATCGTTTGAGCCAGCTATTTCGGTCTATCCTCGTTAGCGCGGATGTCGAAAGTTTCTTCGCAGCATGCGACAACTCAAGTCGAACCCACGCCCGCCAGATCTGCTCATGTATATTATTACTCTTTGAGGGATCGTGAGTGTCGTAGATGTGAAGGAACAAATTGGTGAGCCACTGCCTTTCGTCCATGTTGAGTTTTTCATCTCTCAGCGTATCATCGATATATCGGATTCTTGCCGCAAGATCACGCACCCTCTTAGACCATCTAAAACCAATAACTGGGTCCGGAAATTCTTTTTTGAATGAAGGGCTACTTTTTTTGTTAACCTCTTTACCTTCCGTCCATACCACACCGAGCATTCTTAACCACTCCTCGGGAGTACGTTCCTTTGCATCATCCTTGCAGGCAGGAAAGGCCTCAACGGGCACATTAATAGGACAGCAGCCATCCACGGCGCCTCCGCCACGC
Organism: uncultured Fastidiosipila sp.; assembly: GCA_964499555.1. Classification (GTDB taxonomy): domain Bacteria; phylum Bacillota; class Clostridia; order Saccharofermentanales; family Fastidiosipilaceae; genus JAAYZH01. The sequence continues at coordinate 2,475 of CAZCLL010000155.1, read as the reverse complement.
TTGCGTGTCAGGAGCCAACAGATTCCTTCGACTAGATGGAAATGACGAACGCAGTTATTAGGTGAAAAGGCAAGAGGCTTTGGGTTGTTTGCATAGTAGAGATCAGTAAGGAGTGCTTCATCCTTCTTTTTCCATTCGATTTTCAGCTCGCACCTAAGCGGATCATAGGTAGCTAGATGCAATGGCATCCATGTTTTCACGAGATTCATTTCGGGCGGGATGAATTCAGCATTGTCGATCAAGCACTTCTTCGACCCTATAGGGCGAATCAACTGTTTTGCATTTTTCCATCGTTCATTAAAAATCCAAGCAGATTCGATGTTACCAGATCTCATAAGCAGAGCAGCATAAGTCATATTTGGCGAGCCAACGAGAACGTATGCGTGTTCCGTTCGTTTCCGTCTGTATACTACGCAGGTGCCCTTTCCGTGTAAGGGGCCATGAGTTCGCTCCACGGGGTGTAGGGTTATGGTTTGTGTGAGTTTCTTTTGAGCATCAACGAACAGCTGCTTGCATCCCTGAACACGAAGAGGTTGATCCTCCAATTGTGGCAGATAGACATGGAAATGTGCGTTTGGGTATAGCTCTGTTAGTTTCTGCAACCACTTGCCATCGAGGGATTCTTCGTTGGATTCAGCTCTTTCGAAAAATGGTGCGAAAAGATGCACTTCATCTGCATACTTTGGTGCGTTAGTGAGGAACCGTATCCCGATGGGTTCGTGCAGGCTCGTCAAGAATTGACCAGAACGATTGCCGTTTTTCTCATTGACAGTTCCTTCAAGTATTCGCTTTGCAGCAATGACACTTGAAAGAGCTTCAAGCAGACTCCTGAGATTGCGGGGAAGCGCTCTGTGTCCAGGGCGGTGCAACATCGCAATTTCACGGTTGCGGCGCCATCCCGCACGTGTTAGGTTCAGCGAGCCGTCGGACCACACAACTTCGTTGCTGAAGAGAACGATAAACAGCTTTGGATGGAACAGCCTTGAGGAGATTGGCCAGAACGAGACATTAAATCCCAGTTGATGTCCGCTATAGCGTGTACTATCGCAGACGATATCGACCGGTAGGCTGGTGAATAAACGGCCTTTCCCGATGCCACCTTCGCAGGCCGCTTCAGCAAATCGCGCGAGCAGGTCAGTAAAAAATTCAGCATTGAACGTATAGGTACACGCCAAGATGGCTTCCGGATCACCGAGCTCACGAAAGATATTTAACCAACGTTCTTCTATGGAGGCTGGCCCTTCAAGTTTCATGCGGCCTCCATTTGGTCTGCACAACCAATTTCCGCAAATTCCCAAAACGAAAGTCGGGGGTTCCTTCGCTTGGTTTCCATTTCGTAAAGACAGTCGGTATGTCTCCAAGATCTGATATCCAAGGCTCGTTCTTGCGTATATCGTGTGTGACAGATTTGTGCAGCCTGAGAAGGACGGCAGCGGGATTAGTATGATTACTAGTCGCCAGTGACACCAGCGCAATGGTGATCGCCTTACGAAGGGGGTTGCTCTTGGTCCAACTCGAAGGGAAAGGATCTGCTTTCTGAACAGCTATAGCTGAAGAACACATCTTCTTCCGCATGGAATCAGATAGCGTCTTCTCCCCATGTAACATTTCTTCAAAGGCTGCAAGGGCGGCTTTCTCAAATTGAATTAAAGCTTTTGTGGCTTTGGCGATGCGGATTTGTTCTTTGTCGTTGAGGTGTTGTGCGACTTGGTCCCATGAGACGGCCTTTGGTTCTTTTCGGATGGCGCTTGCCGCGTGCATCATTGATTGGTTATCACCAGAGAATAGACAGACACCAAGCTTTTTCCGTACCTCGGCAAAATCAAATTTTCTATGTGAAAACGTATCTTCAAGATTATTCCAGGACGATGTCCAGTTTCGTGCTGTGAAGTGCACATCTGCCAGCAAGCGGTACGAAACATCCTCGACTACTTGAAGGGAATTCTTCTGTACGAGCCCCATGCCCCGAAGTGAAACGATGTAGCTACCGAGAAGCCCGGTGGCTCGCTGATCAACCAAGATTGGTCGTCCCACGTCTGGCTTCGGGCGATCGCAGAGTTCTTTGACGACTTTGATTCCACTGCTTTTCTTACGGCAAAACTTGTACCAGTACTGCTTGAGTGCCCGCTCAAAAACAGCAAACCCTTTATTATAGATCGTGGAGTCAATTGATGAACCAGTCTCCTTTTGTGCCCATCGAAGCCCAACGACTGTCCATATATACTCATCGGCGTCGCGGGTAGCGCCTGTTAATAAAGGTACTAGCGTATCAGCCATCGCCTCGCGCAAAGCATCTAAGCCGAGAGGGTCAACGAACCGCATTGTATCGCTCTGAGGCGGGTGGTTCCAGAATAATACTGAATATGACGCCACTTACTTGAATGCCTCCGCTATCAAAAACGTTTATAAACACTAGCCCTTTCCATTAACATCGTCAAGAATCACAGATCTCCCTCCTGCAGCACCCTACCAAAG
>CAZCLL010000154.1:0-5120 GCA_964499555.1 uncultured Fastidiosipila sp. | reverse complement strand
CATACACGATACCCGACACGATGCGCGTATTCGACCGTCATCTTCGTCCCGCCTTCCTTCCCATCGAAGCAAGCGAGCAGCAGATCTGCCTGCTCGACCATGTAGCGATTGCGAGCGAAGAAGCAACTCTTGCTGTATTCGTGGGAGATCACAGTGACCATATCCGCCGCATCGATGCAGCGCTGCCACCGCGCCTGCTCCTCAGATGGCCACTTGCTCGCCTGCCTCTCGTAAGGGATTGCGATTTCCAGCGTCAGGTCAGGGTATTGAGCTTTCAGGTCAAGAACGGCCTCCGCCGCCATCATGTCCATGCCTTGGGCTCCGCCTGAGATCATATGCAGATACCCCTGCAGCACCAATACCTCAATGGTTTCCCGCAGTCTTTTCTTGAAGTCAAGGCACAGCGGTGACTGTTCATCATACCCGAACGGCATCTTGGCAGGTCTATAGCCCGTAAAGGCGCAACGTAGAGCGTTCTTAACCGGTAACCGACGTGTGGTATTCTCCATCTCGTTCACCTCTTTGCTGTTTCTACATGCACGACCTCGATTGCTTCTGCGGAGACCGGCGTGATTTGGTTCTGATGGTTGTCCGATACCATCGCGATAACGCTCATGGGGTAAGCCCCTTCGGGGAAGCGAAACTTACACTTCAGGAGTAAGCATCCATCGCTTTCATCGATGGGCGACTCTGCTTGCTCGACCACATGGATGCTTCGCGGCGACCCGGGAATGGATGAGACCAGCCCTGCCTTGGACATGCGTGACAAGTATCCGACAACCGTTGAAGTGGAGCTCAGCCCCACGGCACGCCCGATCTCCCGTATCGTTGGCCCGAAACCTTTCTCGGCAGTAAATGATTGGATGAACAAGAGAATCTGGGTGGTCTTTCCACCGTCTACAGCTTTAGGCATCTTTGATCACCTCATTCTCTGCCTTCGACGAACCAACGGCCAACTTTAGGCGATCCGGTTTCCGTACTGTGCTCAAAGAACAGTTGCCTTTCCTGCCCGTGCATACTCACTTTGTAACGGTCGCCTTGACCCCCAGCCTTTTCGGCATGCGCAGGGCGAATATCCAATACCTTATCGATCTCATACGAGCGCCCGTCCTTCCATGTGAGCATGTGCGGGATCATCCTTCCGGATGAGTCGAATCGTACATCCACATTTACATAGATACGTTTGTACACTTCTGATGCCTGTGCCATTCCAACACCTCCAAAAAGGGTAAACTTAATAAGCCTGTTGTCCAGGCGAATTTCAAACGGTTATCGGTTACTCAATTTCGTCTGCAAAAACTTCAAGGAGATCAGCCGTCTCCGCTTTTGTCGCCAGATCACCTTCCGGCACCAGCCCGACGACACGACCAAAGATGCGAGCGTTATCGTCCTCCGTCACATGAATAACGTCATAGGACGGATTGATCGAATGCAGCCCGTCTTTCTCGTATATCTTCACATAAGGAACGCCGGAGGCCATGCACGCGACAATATCGCCGTACTGAAGATTGTCCACATCAACCCGCTCGACAAACACAAGAGAGCCGTTCGGATAATCGGGCTCCATGCTCTCGCCGTTGACCGGGAAAACATCGTCAGATTGGCAGGCCTCGCGGCTGACGCGAACAAAAACGGGATAAGCATCGGGATCATCATCAACAGGCGCGCCGAAACCTGCAGCCAGTCCCAGATCATGACCGACCAGACGACAGAACGACTTCCGGTAGTTCTCCCTCCGCGCTTCTTCCTGACTCTCAAGAATCGCATCGACTGCTTTCATCAAGAGCTTTTTGTTTGGCGGCGTCATGGAGCGATACCCATCAATGACAGATTGCTCGTTACCGGAGAGCGTTGAGTGGCTGGGTATCTCGAAGAACGCTTCGACCGGCATGTTGAGCGTCTTGCACAGGATCGGCACCAGCGTGATATCTGGGCGCGACACACCGCGCTCCCAGTTACTAATGGCATTCCCGGTCAGGCCGCAGGCTTGGCCTACTTGCCCTTGTTCCAAATTCGCTTTTAGCCTGTAGTTCCTGATAATACTGCCGAAAGCTATGCTGGGCTTCGCGGTTGCTTTCTTGCCGGGAAACTGAAGAACACCTCCGTCGTCCTTCGTCACTTCGACTACACCATCCTTCCGTAAGAGGCTGCTTACCTCACTCATGTACATAGCATATCACAAGAATCTGCGCATGTAAATACCAAACCCAAGATTTGTTGAGTGAAGTTTTAGGGCACACCGTGATTTCGGCGTAAATCCCCATGAAATCGAACAGGAATGTTTTTTGCCGCAACCATGTTCGCTTGAATACACGCAGATTCTTGTGATACGATACAGGAGCTTCTTTCCCACCGGTGGGAAATTGATGCAATGAACAGAAAGGTGGCGATAGTTCTTGGAGCGGGCGATCCTCCACATCGACATGAACAAGTTCTACGCGACCGTCGAACAGATGCTGAATCCGGCTCTGAGAAACAAGGCCATTGCGGTATGCGGCAGTGCAGAGGAACATCACGGTATCGTCCTAACCGCCAGTGCGGAGGCAAAGGCTAAAGGCGTGAAGACCGGTATGGCAAACTGGGAGGCTCGGCAAGCCTGTCCCGGGTTGATTGTGATTCCACCACACTACGATCAATATGTGAAATACTCAAAGCTGGCGCGCGAGATTTACCATCGGTACGCTGACTGCGTTGAGCCGTATGGCATGGACGAGTGTTGGGCGGACATCTCCCAGCTTTGCCGTTCCTTCACGGACGCGGAGGCGATAGCCAACGAAATCCGAGAGACGATCAAGAATGAGCTTGGTCTCACCGTGTCTATCGGCGTTTCCTTTAACAAGGTGCTTGCGAAACTGGGCAGCGACATGAAGAAGCCGGATGCTGTCACGGTTTTGCCGCCGGACGCATGGAAGGAACGCGTGTGGTGCCTGCCTGCATCCGACCTGCTCTACGTTGGCACACATACAATGCGGAAGCTCATGGACAGGGCGATCTACACCATTGGCGACCTTGCCAACTATCCTGTTGATGGCTTGAGCTACATGTTCGGGAAGAATGGTATCATGCTATGGCGTTACGCGAACGGGATGGACGCAGCCAGCGTGATGCCCAAGGACTATGAGCCAACCGTGAAGAGCGTCAGTCGCGGGATAACCTGCAGCTGTAATCTGAAGACATCGGAGGAAGTCTGGAAAGTCATGCTGGCGCTATCACAGAATGTCGGGCATCAGCTTCGGGAGTACGGCCTTGCTGCTACTGGCGTTCGGGTCTACATCCGCGAGAGCGATATTCATCGCGGTCTGTGTAAGCAGCGCCGGATTATTTATCCGACGCAAAGCCCGATGGAAATCGCTCAGGCAGCCAGAATCCTATTTCTCGATAACTACGGGTGGGTTAATCCCGTCCGGTCAGTCTGCGTCAGCACCTACGAGCTTGTCCCACGGGACAGTCCTTTCCAAGTCAACCTGTTCGAGGATGCGAATGCCCGTGTGCGGCGGCAGAAACTGGACGATTGCATCGACGACATCCGAAGGCGCTTCGGAAAACGCTCAATCTACGCTGCTTCCCTCATGGGCGATCTACACATGCCGGATGACGGTCGCCATGAGGTTCAAATGCCCGGCATGATGTACGGCTAAACGACAGTGAAAGGGAAATAAAGGAGGGATTCTGTCTGATCAATGTGTCTGCGAGGAGGGAAATTGATTGATGAGCACAGTGTATCGGCGCATCTACACCGTTAGCGACCTGAGCAAGATGAAGCTCAAAGGGAAACCCCGGTGTCCATATTGCGAGCGTCCAGTCAGCTTTGTTTATGCTGATATGCCGCAGGGGCACATCAGCCAGCGATGTCCCAATTGCGGTCATCAGGTGCTGGTGGATGTGGGCAGTATGACAGTGCATAAGGTCATATCGGCGACCAAGACGCAAGCGGAATAGCTACAACAACACTACCGAGCTCAGGGGCCACCATGCCATGCCGTCATCCAGCGGTATAGGCAAAAACAGATAGTATGAGCCACCGAATTGCCGGAGTAGACCATTTGAATGTGATGAACCAAATTCATCCACAAATGGCTTACTCCGGCTTTTTTCGTTAACCGGCTTCACGCGTTCATGCGGTTTCGTTCAAATGGCCTGTGAAGTTTCCAAACAAGGCAGAGGGAAAAATCCCTCGCCATAACTGTACGGCTTGATCCCGCCGGGTCGCTCCCGGCAGAAGTTCCCGATCAGGCTGGAAGACAAAAGCACCGCGCTTGGGAAGGCGCAGGTGCAGCCGATGAAGGGTAAACCTTCATTTTGCGGCTGCCCCTCTTTGGTGCGCCCATAAATGAACTGGTTTGCTCCCTCATCGCAGGAAAGCGTTGAGGGAGCTTCATTTCTGCCTCCTCGCGCTTTCGGACAAAAGCCGACAACGAGAGGAGAAAGAAAAATGAAAACTCGGAAAACCCCAATGGACAAGCGTATGACCTATTCCTACATGGACGCAGAAGGCAAAGTGGTAACTCTCTATCCCGGCAAGGACGGCGTGACTGAAGCCGACATCAAACGGCTACACGCTTTCGATGATGCAGAAGTCTACCAAAACCTCAAAGCAGCACATCGCTACGTGAACCCAGAAGAAAAAGCAGCAATGACGGCATGGCGTGCAGCCCATCCCGGCGAACCGGAGCCGTCATCGTGGCAGCTGTGGAACGCACCACTTTCATCTGTGTGCGGTGGAGAAGATGATTCCGAGGACAAAGGGCATCTTGCACAGCGTGCTTGGTCAATCGCCCAGCCAGAGCAGCCCTCCGGTCGCGCAGAGAGTGTTCGTGATTACATTACCTCCCTTCCTGAGTACCAACAGACGCTGTACCGCCTTTATTTCATCGAGGGCATGAAGCAATCGGAAATCGCAGACGTTCTCGGCAAAGGTCGCCCTGCCATCAGCCGGGCAATTGACCGCCTTTGTGAAGCTATTCGGAAAAACTGCAAATAAATCTTCGGGCATGTAAACATCCGCCTACTTTTCTTTGACTGGGACATGAGAGGGAGAACCCCTCCAGAAAGGCAGGTGGTCAATATGACCCTTAAGCATCGGGTCTGCATCAACGTGACCGATGCGGACGGCAGTCGTG
>CAZCLL010000153.1:3878-5127 GCA_964499555.1 uncultured Fastidiosipila sp. | reverse complement strand
AAAATCACTTGCCTGTCCTCTGTTCTGGTCGATATCCACAGCGGTTCGTTTGTCCGGTGTTTGAAGTGGTTCAGTGGAAGGACATCCTTGCGTTGATTTATGGTTAGCGGGAGGGATTCTTGTGTTCGGTGCGTGTTCTGGTCGATATCCCTTAGATCCGAGCGAGGCATAGACAGCAAGGTGGGTAAAATGCTTGCATAACATGATCAAGTGGACAAAACTCAGCGATATCCAAGCTGACGTGGACAAAACTCGGCGATATCCAAGTTGGCGACGAGTTTTGCTAGGAAAGTGAGGGCATAAACACTCAAAAAGGCCCCGATCGGGATGATTTTGGGGTATTTTCAGGGAAATGAAACAACAGATAATATGTTAAATTCGGATATCGCTGAGATTTGTCCATCCCACATGTTACCTATCTTGCTGAGCTGAGAAATTTCATGACCATCATCAATATCGTGTTGGTTCTTGATTCATTCGATGGGATGAAAGACTTGTGCCTTAATCCTATCGAGGGCTTTTGAATGTATGTCGCAAAAGACCAGTGTGAATTTAGGCTACTACCGCAGAACTACGAAAATAAACTTCTGCGAAAGCTTCTACCGCAGAACTTCGAAATTAACCTTCTACGGAAACTACCACCGCAGAACTTCGAAATTAAACTTCTGCGGAAACTTCCACCGCAGAACTTCGAAATTAAACTTCTGCGGAAACTTCTACCGCAGAACTTCGAAATTAAACTTCTGCGAAAATTACTGAAAACTACTGATATTATCTGGAAACCACCGTCACAACGGTCGCTGCAGGTGGAGGTCGGCTTTGACAATCCAAGGCGACCCTTCCGTAGCGCCAGGGCTACGGAAAAGCTGGACTTTCAAAATGACTTCGCCGTGGGTGGGGCAGGCGGCTTTGGCCTGACGACTTAGGCCCCCACGCCTTTTTTTCCAATAACGGGGACCTTGGAGCGGCGCGTGGCAGGCGGGGCAATGCCAAGGGTAACTCGAAAGGAGGGCGTCGGCCTCGGAGGGGCTGGAAAGGGTGCCGAGGTCGGCTTTGGCCCGATAGGTCAGGGTGGGATCGTAGGAGTACTTGCGCAGGGCTTGGTAGAGAGCCTTTGGCTCGCTGGGGAGCTTGCCGGCCGACTGGAGCTGGTGGACGGTGTGCGCGAAAATGGAGGCGGTGTAGGAGGCGTCATTGACGGCGCGGTGCAAGGGTTCATCGAGCGAGAGGCCCAAGTGCTCGATGAACC
>CAZCLL010000153.1:0-3868 GCA_964499555.1 uncultured Fastidiosipila sp. | reverse complement strand
TCGCCCTGGGCCAAGCCATAGAGCCGCTGGACATCCAAGAAGCGCGGCGAGCCCACATGCGTCAGCCCGTAATGCGACAAATTCCGAAGCCACGGACCGGAATCGCTGTTGCTCCAGGTGCAGAGCAGGTAGTCGTTGTCCGCAGCACCCCCAGCCGCCCCCGAAGCCTCGCCCCCAGCGTTGTCCTCCGCCTCATCCAGCGCCCCGTCATCTGCCCCATCCCCAGCCCAGTGCAAAAACTCCGTCGCCGCGCGCTCGAAGCCGTGGCCATTTTGGAGGCTCCCGTTCTCGCGCTTGGTCAGATCCTCCACCCAATGATTGAGCGTGGTGTAGTAGCGCGGCTTCACATCCAAAGAAAAATGGCCCGACCGCCGGAAACTTTCGTCCAGCCTGATCGCGCCAATTTCAATAATTTCTTCTGGAAAAATCTTCAAAAGCTCAGGATCCGCCTTCTGACGGTCGCGAGGAATATTCCACTCCAGATCCAGAACAATATAGTGCATCCTTGCTTTCGAAACCTTTATTACTATTTAAGGCAAGCTCCGACCCACTCACACCCACTCCTACGTCTTGCAGTTCAAGGAAAAAAACTTAGTGAATGTAGGTCAACCCGCGAGCTGTTCCAGCCGACAAGACACGTCTATTATACACATATGCGGAATAGTTCCAGCCGCCCTCGGAAATTAAAATGCTGCCATCCGAGTACACTTTCTCAACGAACATCACGTGATTGGCCGATGAGTTGACCGCAACTGCGCCAACGGCAGGCGTGTTATCTACCCAATAGCCCTGCGCCCTAGCCGTGTATGCCCATTGCGAGGCGGCTCCCAGGCTATTCGACAGGCCCAGTCCGGAATTTACGCGCGCATTGTAGACGTACCAGGTGCACATGCCACCGGTGTAGCCCCACGAGCCACTCGCAGCGCTTGAGCCGATGTAATTCCAGCCTTGGATATTTTGGTAGGCGCGATACTCACGCTGGGTCATGGGCTTTAACCCGTCCAAATAAATGTACTCCGGAACCGGAGTTGGCGTCGGGGTTGGTGCGGGGGTCGGCGACGGCGTCGGAGTCGGGATCCACTCGGGCTCCACATCCACTTGCGGCAGGGTCTCCACCTTGGGCACCACCAACTCACGCGAGGTTTGGACCGGCGTCTCTTCCGGCTCCAGCTCGTGGCCATTACGGTTTTTCAAGGTCTGGTCGCCCATCAACTTTGCCACGTCGTCTTGCATGTCCACAAGTTCTTGTGCCGAGTCATTCAGCACGCTTGCATCCGCAGATGTTCCGGCCAAAGCCGCCTGCTCCAACGCTTGCGCCTCGGATTCTAGTACAGTCTTGGCGAAGCCATGTGCGGCAAAGGGGGCGATAAAAAGAAGGCAAGTAGCGCCAAAGGCTACATACTGAATCGTTTTTGTGTTCTTATCTGCTTTTATTCTGCGTAGCAGGTCAGTGATGCGATTGATAAAAGTCAAACTTCCTCCTGAGGAGCCGGCAGCAGAGCCAGCTTGGGTCTGTAATCATTGTGTAACACAACGAAAACGATTCTACTCCTCGCTACCTCTGGCGTCAAAGGATTTTCGATGGCTTTGCTCTTAGCGACAAGAAAGCCGCGCAAAAATCCCCAAATGCCGTGCATCAGCTGAAGATCCAGATCAAAGAAACAACCGCAGAACTTTAAAAATAAAGTTCTGCGGTTGCGACGGTAACAAAAAGTTGCGGTAGGCGGCTTTGGCCAAAAGAACCAAAAGACCTTAGACGCCCTCGATTGCCTCGACTTGGCCTTCCAGCAGCGCGCGGTTCTCTTCGACGAGCGGGACCGGCGTGATGTTGCGGTAGTGCATGAGACCGGTACCGGCAGGAATAATCGTACCGATGATGACGTTCTCTTTGAGGCCACGGAGGTGGTCGACCTTACCTTTGACGGCTGCGTCGGTCAGGACACGCGTGGTTTCCTGGAAGGAAGCGGCGGAGAGCCAAGAGTCGGTGGCCAAAGAGGCCTTCGTGATTCCCAAGAGCAAGCGCTTGCCGGTCGCAGGAGTCTTGCCTTCTTCTTCGGCCCTTCGGTTGGCTGCGTCGAAGGTGAAGCGGTCGATCGTGCCACCGGTCGGAAGCTCGGTCTCGCCTGCGTCATCGATACGGACTTTGCGCATCATCTGACGGCAGATGATCTCGATATGCTTATCGGAGATGTCAACGCCGTTGTTGTAGTAGACCTTGATGACCTCGGAGATGATGTACTTCTCCACACCGGAGATCCCGCTGATCTTCATGATGTCATGAGGATTGACAGACCCTTCAATGATGAGGTCGCCGGCTTCGATATGGTCACCGGAATTCACCAGCAAGGTGGAACCGTAGTTCACGCTGTAGGTCACGGCTTCCAAGTTTTCGTTGGTGATGGTGACTTCACGCTTACGCTTGGCTGCATCTTGGATGGAAACAGTACCGGAAAGCTCTGCCATGATGGCTTGGCCCTTCGGCTTACGCGCTTCGAAAAGTTCCTCAACACGGGGCAAACCTTGCGTGATGTCTTCACCGGAGTTCGCGATACCACCCGTATGGAAGGTACGCATCGTGAGCTGAGTACCGGGTTCACCGATGGACTGGGCGGCCATGATTCCGACGGCTTCACCGATGACGGCTTCTTCCCCTGTTGCCAGGTTCAGGCCGTAGCAGTGCGAGCAAACACCGTGTTCGGAGTTACAGGTCAGGACGCTACGGATACCGACTTTCTCGATTCCTGCCTTCTCAATCTTGTCGGCCAAATCCGCCGTGATGAGCTCATTTTGCCCGACAATGACTTCTGCGGTTTCCGGGTGGAGGATGTCTCTGCCGGCATAGCGGCCGACGATACGGTCAGCTAAGGGCTTAATCATGCGCTTGGTCGCAGCCGAACCTGAGGTCAGCGCACTGATCTCAATCTGGGCTTCCGTACCGCAGTCAATCTCCGAAATGATGATGTCCTGCGAAACGTCAACCAGACGACGGGTTAGGTAACCTGAGTCGGCCGTCTTCAACGCCGTATCGGACAGGGCTTTACGCGCACCGTGCGAGGAGATGAAGAATTCCAAAACGTTCATGCCTTCACGAAGGTTTGACTTAATCGGAATTTCGATCGTGTTACCAGACGTGTCGTTCATGTTTCCGCGCATACCAGCAAGCTGCTTGATCTGCGCCATCGAACCACGAGCCCCGGATTGGGACATCATGGAAATTGGGTTATAGGGATCCATCGAGGACTTCAAGGCCTCGGTGATGTCGTCGGTGGTTTTACGCCAGACCTTGATCGCAGCCTCGGAACGGCCCGTCTCATTCAAGAGGCCTCTTTGGTGCTGCTTCGAGATGTACTCAATCCGGTCTTCGGCCTGTTTCAGGAATTCCTGCTTGACGCCGGGAACGACCATGTCGAAGACGGAGATGGAAATACCAGACTGGGTCGAGAACTTGAAACCGATCTGCTTGACTTGGTCTAAGATCTCAGCGGTCTTCGAAATGCCGTTGACGCGAATGCAGCGCTCGATGATGTTCCCGAGTTTCTTCTTCGTCACCAGGAAGTCGACTTCCAAGTCGAACTCTTTGCCCTCTTCCATACGGTCGACGTAGCCCAAGTTCTGCGGCAGGACTTCATTGAAGAGGAAGCGACCCATCGTGGACTTCACCATACGGCGAATCCTCTTGCCGCGGAAAACCTTCTCAATGCGGATCGTGATCTGCGAATGGAGCCCTAACTCGCCGCGGTCGTAGGCCATGACGGCTTCGGCCAAAGACGAGAACACCTTCCCTGCCCCGATCTCATCATTCTTCTCCATGGTCAGGTAGTAAATACCCAGAACCATGTCCTGCGTCGGCACGGTAACCGGCTTCCCG
>CAZCLL010000152.1:0-5132 GCA_964499555.1 uncultured Fastidiosipila sp. | reverse complement strand
CTCGGGAAGACGGGGCTAGATTTGACGCTTACAGAATGCGAGCCATAAAACAAGAATCTCTGGCTTCTGGCCAAAACATAACTAGATATCTGGACAAAACTCAGCGATATCCGAGTTCAACATATTATCCATGAGCGTATTTTCCCGAAATCACCTCCCAAACATCCGAATCGGAATGATTTTGAGGTGATTTACTGCTTGCCACACCCAAAAAACCGTCGCGCGCTTAGATATCTCCGCGTTTTGTCCATTTTACCTTGTTATATAAGTATTTTACCCACCTTGCTGCCTAATAATCACTACAATCTGAGGGATATCACCTGAACACGCACCGAACACAAGAGTCCCTTCCGCCTAAAACATCAAATCAACGCAAGGATTATCCAACCACGGGATCACTAGAAACAACGAACACACAAACCGCTGTGGATAACAGCCGGGTGAACAGACGGATAAGAGATTCATCAATACCGCATCCAACTACCTGCCTCACAGGAAGCTGCTACAAACGGCCAGTTTCATAATGCGGTAGTCATTTTCGAAGTTTATTATTGAGCGGAAGGATCTCTTGTATCGACTGTAAGTTCTACTTGATATCCGTCGTTTCGAAGTTTCCTGAAGCAGTGGCTTTACGCAGAGAGAAAGAGAGCACATTTTAGATAACAAGATATGATGAGCAATCTTGTTGAAGTGCTGCGACCACAAGTAAAATGTAGTTATCTTGAACGAGGAAATCACCGATAACTAGCCCTTAGCGTCCAAGATTTGCAAGTAATGGACAATAATGAAAGAAAACGCAGCAGCAGAGGAGCCAATCACCTATCCTGTAACAAGACACCCCCACTACAACGACGGAAACGGTTCAACGTAAGATCATGGGCGAATAGTGAGCAAAAAACGCCTCCCCATTTCGAAGAAGCGCTTAAATAAAAAGTCTTACAATAAGATCAAACGAAGCCCCAGCACCTAATAGACCCTAATTCGCCTTGACCTGTTTCCGATGAAGCAAACGCACACATAAAACAATGGCCAGGATAAAGACCACAACCGAAGCCACAATCACTGCAACGCCAACGGCGGTCCCGAAAGAATGATCCGCCCAGAAGAAGCCTTCCGCAACGTGATAGACCAAAAACGAAATGAACCAAGCCAAAGCCGTCTGTCCAAACACAAAGACAACCGTGTCGCGGCGATTCCCAAGCTCTCTTCTAGCCGCCGCAATCGCTGCGACACAAGGTGAATACAGCAAAGTAAAGCTGAGGAAAGCCGCAGCCGAAGCCGACGTAAAAATCGTGGGGAGCCAAGAAGCGAGGTCGCTGCTGCTTTGGCCCATTAAAACCGCTAAGGTGCCGACGACGGCTTCTTTGGCCGTGAGACCCGTAGCTAGCGCCGTAACTGCCTGCCAATTGCCGAAGCCCAAAGGAGCGAAGAGAGGCGAAATGAAGGAGGCAATGCGGGCAAGCATACTTTCGTCGATCTGCTCGGTGAAGCGAAGGTCGAAGGTAAAGGATCGAAGCACCCAAATAATGACCGTAGTCAAAAGAATGATCGTGAACGCGCGGGTGAGGAAGTCCTTTGCCTTCTCCCACAAATTCAGGCGAATCGACTTAAAAGACGGGAAACGGTAGGCCGGAAGCTCCAAAATAAACGGAATCGGGTCACCCGAAAAGGCCGTATTCTTCAGAATCGCCGACACCGAAATCGACAAGAAAACACCCGACAAATACAAAATCGACATTACAAGAGCCGTTTTCCCCGGGAAAAATGCCGCCGCGAAAATCCCATAAATCGGCACCTTGGCGCTACAAGACATAAACGGCGTCAAGAAAATCGTCATACGCCGATCGCGGCGGCTCGGCAAAGTCCTCGTCGCCATCGTCGCCGGCACCGTACAACCAAAGCCCATCAGCATTGGCACAATCGACTCCCCCGACAAACCAATCTTGCGCATTGGCTTATCCATCACAAACGCAACTCTGGCCATATAGCCGCTGTCTTCCAACAAAGACAAGAAGAAAAACAACACAAGAATCAGCGGCAAGAACGACAACACGCTCCCGACACCCGCCAACACACCATCCAGCAACAAAGACTGCAGCACCGGATTCGCCCCGGCATCCGTTAATAATTCACTCAAAAACTCCGTCAACTGATCAATGCCACCCTCCAGCAAACCAGCAAGCCAGCCCCCGATCCCGCCGAAACTCTGCCAGAAAATCAGACCAAAAATCACCACAAAAATCGGAATCGCAAACACCTGATTCGTCAACACCCGATCCAGCCTCTGCGTTAACGTCGTCCGCTCCTCTTCCGGATAATGAATGCAAGCCTCTGTCACCCGATCAATAAAATCGTAACGCATCCCGACAACCGCCGCCTGGCGATCCAAGCCCGTATCCTGCTCCATCTCCTCAACCATGTGCTCGATGGTCTCAACCTCGTTCTTACTCAGCTTCAACAGCCTCGCCAGCCCCTGGTCCCCATCAATCAAACGCAACGCCAGATAGCGTGCCGGCAAATCCACGTTCACCGCATGATCCGCAATAAAAGCCGCCAACGCATGCGCCGTCCGATGCACCGGACCCGCGCAAATATCCTGCGTCCAGGTCCTCGTTTTATCCTCGCCCGCAGCAATCGCCTCGCGCACCAGCTCCGAAATGCCATCCCCCTTCGCCGCCGAAATCGGCACCACCGGCACCCCCAGCATCTCGCGGAACTTCTCCAAGTGAATATGGCCATTCGCACTTTGGAACTCATCCATCATGTTCAAAGCCACCACCATCGGCCGCTCCAACTCCATCAGCTGCACCGTCAAGTACAAGCCACGTCCCAAATTATTAATGTCAATAATATTAATGATGACATCCGCGGACTTCTCCGTCAGGAAACTCAAGGTCACAATCTCATCATCTGAGTACGGCGTCAACGAGTAAATCCCCGGCAGATCAATCACATCCACATCCTGGTGGCGTTTCAGCTGCCCGCTCTTGCGCTCAACCGTCACCCCCGGGAAATTTCCCACCCGCTGATTCGAACCCGTCAACTGATTAAAAAGCGTCGTTTTCCCACTATTTTGGTTGCCCAGTAATCCGATGATCATGTTCTCTCTCCTTTGCCTACGTCCTTCGCTTCACTTTCCTTGGCCAAAGCCGCCTCCAGCTCAATCTCGATGCTCTCTGCTTCTTTGATCCGTAAGGTCAAGTCATAATTTCGTAAGCGAATAAGAAGCGGATCCCCAAGAGGCGCAGGCTCTTTCATCTGAACTCTGGTCCCTGGAATCAAGCCCATTTCCAAAAGCCTTTTCCGAAGCGGGCCTTCCCCTCTCACAGCGGTAATCAAAGCCCTCTGCCCCGTCTTTGCATCTGCCAGCGTCATCTCAACCCTTGCCTCCTTAGGTCCTTCTCTTTAACGATTTACGATTTTTCATATACAATTTTCGCTTTTTCAATTTCAATTCTTCGATTACAATTTTTCGATTTTTACATCATCACTTGCTGCCGTCTTGCTGCATTATTTACTGCAGTCAATTGTTCTTTTGACCTTTGAAGCGAAATCATGCTCCCCAAAGTCTCCCCAAACCCAATTGCCAATCCGATCACAAACCCAAACGTCAAAGCAAATATTGAGTAAAGTAAAATCAGTTTATCAGTATGAGTTAGCAATGGCAAACTCTCAAATCACATTTTTTATACCACTTCATCATCAGCATGCAAGTGAGCGATCTAACCAGCAGATTTCAATTCACAAATCCACTCTCCACCTCATTTAAGTGCGCTGTTTGGTCGGAACGCTAACTGCCACGTATCGTTCTCGCCGCCAGCTCTGTCTTAATGGCTTGTGCGCTGTTTAGTCGGAACGCAAACCGCCACGTATCGTTGTAGCCGCCAGTTCAGTCTTAAGGGCCAGTGCGCTATTGAAAATTCGGTGCTAGATCTCAAAAGTTATTGAAAGTAGCAGTATCTGAATGACTACCTACACCCTCGTGTTGATTTTCGATTAAATCCAGAATCGAGGAGGCATTCTCATATTGTCCACCACAATCATCGTGTTTATTTTTTATTAAATCTGGAATCAAAGTAGCTCAATAGTAATGTCCACCTCAGACATCGTGTTGATTTTTGATTAAATCTGGGATTGAGGAGGCATTATCGTAATGTCCACCACAATCATCGTGTTGATTTTTGATTAAATCTGGGATTGAGGAGGCATTCTCGTATTGTCCACCACAATCATCGTGTTGATTTTCGATTAAATCCGGGATTGAGAAGGCATTATCGTATTGTCTACCACAATCATCGTGTTAATTTTTGATTAAATCCGGGATTGAGGAGGTATTCTCATAATGTCCACCACAATCATCGTGTTGATTTTCGATTAAATCCGGGAATGAGGAGGCATTATCGTATTGTCCACCACAATCATCGTGTTGATTTTCGATTAAATCCGGGATTGAGGAGGCATTATCGTATTGTCCACCACAATTATCGTGTTGATTTTCGATTAAATCCGGAATCCCTCCACGATTAGCAACACTATACCCATGCCTTTCAGTTGAAATCGGTGATTTACCAAAAAATTGTCTCGCTTCATTAATAGCTAACATCTTACGATGGTCAGGATCTGTCGTTATCCATGGGCAATATATTATCTGTTAGTAGATTTTCCCGAAATCGAGCCCAAAATTGCCATTTCAGGGGCATTATCGTCTGTATTTTGCCATCGGCACCTGTTTACTAAACTTATTTCATGGATATCGACGTATCCTGACCACATTAACAAGTTTCACATCGAATGAACCTTCCTTGCTGCCTACCAATCACTAGAAATCAATGGATATCGGCTAGTACACGCACCAAACACAAGAATCCCTACCGAAAAAACACCAATCTACGCAAGGATCAAACTCTAAGGTATCACTCCAAGCAAACAAAGAACAAAACAACTGCTGTGGACACCAGCCGTAACAAGGAGCCGTAACAAGGAGCCGTAACAAGGAGCCGTAACAAGGAACGGACAGAAGATTTTCTACCACAGCCAGCGACCAAACTACCGAAACCAACGTTCAGACTCCCTAATAACCCCAATTCCCGGAAATTTGGTAGTCTACGCACCGAAATGAAGGATATCTGAAA
>CAZCLL010000151.1:0-5237 GCA_964499555.1 uncultured Fastidiosipila sp. | reverse complement strand
CCTGGCTCCCCTGGCCCTCAGAGGACCCTGGCTGGAGTGTCGAGGAGCAGTTGGAAGATCAGGATTCCGTTTTACACTTTGCGAAGGCCATGTTGAGGATCAGGAAAGAATATCAAGCCCTTCGACTCGGAAAGATCCGTTTCATCGCCGGCGGCAAACATAATTACTTCGCCTATTTCCGAGAGGAAAAGGGCTCCAGAATCTTCGTCGAAATGAATTTGGGGGAAGACGTTTTGAAGCGCCCCTTTACCTCTCGGAAGTACCAGCTCTTGCTCGCCAATGTCGACCATGGGCACAAGACCCGCATGGATCGCATGAATGAATACATGGAGAGCTACGAGGCAGCCGTCTACCTCGTCTAAACGTAGAAAACCCCAAAAAAAAGAAGGCAAGAGCGGTGAGGCTAGGCTTCTTTTTCCATGCGGGTGTAAATGATTTAGGCCTGGGGCTTCTCGGTATCCGACAAGAGGCTATTGTCCGCCGGTGATTTATAGGGGGCGGCCGCTGCAAAGGTCTGGACATTCTTCTTCGCACGGTTGATCGGCACTAAGGTTCCGGGACCACCAATGCAGCCACCTGTGCACGCCATGCCTTCAATCAGCATGCCGTTCTTCTTGCCGGCCTTGGCCATGCGCATGAGCTTGACACATTCTGCCAAACCTTCTACGGATTCAAATTCGACTTCGCGATCCGGAGCCATTTCTTTGATGCGGCTGTTGACCGCCGCAGCGACACCACCGGCATAGGCATAGGCGCGTCCGGTGGATGAGGCTTCAGCCGGTTCTCTCTCGGGAACCAGCTCGTTCAACTCGATGCCTCTTGCAACAAACATACCCATGAGTTCTTCGAAGGTAATGACGAAATCGACGTCGTTCTTGACAGAGTCTTGGAGGGCTTCCAATTTCTTGGAAATACAAGGACCAATGAAAACCACTTTCGCTTCTGGATTCCGCTCCTTAAGTTGATGAGCAGAATAGACCATGGGCGTGGAGGATTCCGAAATAAAGTCATTTTGCTCAGGGAAGAGCTTCTGGACCATCAATTTCCACGAGTAGCAGCAAGAGGTGCCGAGGAATGGTTTCTCAGACGGCACATGGTTCACGAATTCCGCTGCTTCATTCAAGGTGGTGAGGTCAGCCCCGAGACCGACTTCAATCACATCCTTGATCCCCAACTGGCGAATGCCTTCGATGATCTGGCCCGGCTTGGCCAAAGGACCGAACTGGCCGACGAAGGAGGGGGCAATGATCGCATAGACGGGTTTCCCTTCCTGAATCGCCCGGATTAACTGGTAGATCTGGGATTTGTCGGAAATTGCACCGAAGGGACAGGCCTGGATACAAGCACCACAGTCGACACACTTCTTATCATCGATTTCGGCGCGGTTCAAGTAGTCGGAGTGGATGGCATTGACACCACAGGCATCGGAACAGGGGCGCACGGTGGTGACAATGGCAGAATAGGGGCAGGCTTCAACGCATTTGCCGCACTGAATGCATTTATCCTGGTCGATGATCGCGGCGTTCTTGCCGATCGAGACGGCGTTCACAGGGCAGACATTGACGCAAGGGTGCGCCAAGCATTTACGGCAATTGTCCGTGACGAAAACGAATTTCGTCGGGCAGGCCTCACAGGCAATCTTGATGACCTCGACCAAAGGCTCGTTGTAGACACGCGTGGATACATCAATGTTTTCAATGCCATCGCTGATATCCCGGGTATCGTCCGCCGTTCTGGCATCTAAGCCTAGCGCCATACGGAGGCGCTCGCCAATGACCGCTCGTTCACGGAAAATACTCTCACGGTAGGTTGCCTGTTCACCGGGCAAAAGTGTGTAGAGTTCCTTGTTCAATTTCGAGAGGTCAGCATCCTCATAAGCAAGTTGTGCGACATTTGCAAAAACTTTACGGCGAATATTGATGATATCAATATAAGTATCTCGCATAAAAAATGCTCCAACGTTCGTTTATTTTTTATCGGAAACGGTTCCACTCCGGGGCTTACGTTTCCATGTGCCTCTATTTGTCTCTTTATCACCATAAAGGAAAAAAGAGGCCGGGCGGAAGGCGTTTCCTATCTGACCATCGCCTCGTTCATGATCCTCTCCATGACTTGGGGAGTGGATGCCTTACGAATCATCTCGCCGTCGATATAGACGATGGGAGACACCTCTTCTTGCCCTTTGCATTCGCCGACACAGGGTAAGATTTCGATTTCCAAGGTGAAATCGTCTTTAATATTGTTCATCCGCATGATCTCTTCCTGGAGCTCTTCTAAACGTTCAATCATGAAGGATGCTCCGTAAAAGGAACATCTCGATCCGGTACATACGCCAACTTTCATACATCATCCTCCGACAAAAAAAGTTAACCCTATCGTATCACAGATTCGCTACATAAATAACTGTATCAGCTAAATCTTCAGCAAGGTCAGGGCGGTGGGTTGCGATCAGGGTCGTTCGTGAGCCCTTCTCATTCACTAATAATTGTAACATTTGTTTCTCTGTTTGGGTATCGACTTCCCGGAATACTTCGTCCAGGATCACAATCGCTGAGGGTGTGGCCAAAGCCCTCAGCAGCGAGGCTCGCTGTTTCATACCACCTGAGTACGTACGTAGGGCCTGGTTCGGGGGGAGGCCTAGTTTCGCAATGATCGGTTCCCAATAGGCTAGGAAACTTGATTCATCGGAAATTCTACTAGAGGCGGCAAAGAGAAGGTTCTCCTTGAGGGTGAAATCCTCTAGGAGGCGACCGTCTTGAAAAGCATAGGAGAAAAGCGGCTCTTCACCAAAGCCAAGCGTGCCTTGATCCGCCGCCAGGAGCCCAGATAGGACGCGAAAAAAGGTGCTTTTGCCTTCGCCGGATGCGCCGGAGATGACGACCATTTGCCCAGCCTCAATGCTCATGTCAAGATCCTCGAGGACTTGGTTTTCACCGTAGGCTTTCCAGAGTTTTTGCACGTGGATCGAAGAGGCCTGTGGCACCTTCACTGGAGATCCATCACCTACCTTCCTTGGTTTACGACGGAAGCGGAGGGGACGCTTCGAGGTGGCAGCGACGGCTTTGGCCAAGAGATAGGAGAGACATAAGATGACGGCGAGGTAGGCTAAGACTTCTGCGCTTAGCAGTTGGATTTTCGCATTGTAGAGGCCGGTGCCGAGGCGGGCAAAGGGCTGTGCCATGATCTCGCCTGTGATCCCGGCCTTCCAGGCCAAACCGGAGGTGTATTCCAGAGAGGGCATGAGCTGGCGGAGCAAGGAGGGCAGGTAAATGGCGCGATACGTGTCGCTCGGGCGGAAACGATAGACGAAGGCCATTTCCAGGAGCTCGGGTGAGGCTTCTTGGAGACCGGCCAAAGTCGCACTATAAAGCGGCGGTACAATTGCCATGAGGACGAGGACAAAAGGGAGGACATCCGGGTCAATCCAGATCATCAGAATGATGGTGAGGGCGGCGATCGGCGCGCTCTTCACGATAGCGATGAGGGGGCGGATGAAGGGTTCACTCAAGGGAACGAAAAAGCTGAAGTGGCCTAAGCCCAGGGCAAGCGCCAGACCTGTGAGGAAGCCCCCACAAATGGCGATGACTGAGCCTAGAACGGACTGCCAAAAGCGGTTCTGGACGACTAAGTCGCCCAGGGCTTTGAGCACGGCTAGGGGACTGGGGAGCAGAACTTTTTGCTGGACGATGGCGGCCAAAATCTGCCACACCAAGAGAAAAAAGAAAGCCTCCACCAAGCCGGAGAGACTTCCGGGCTGGCGGCGGCTTCCTTTATAGACTGGGCGATCGTGCATACGCCTATTTCTGGTAGTAGAAGTCATCGGCTGGAAGGGTTCCGCCAACGAGTGCGGGATTGCTTTCGGCTAGGACTTCTAGGTAAGGGGCTAAGGTGCTCTTGAGCTCAGCGCCGGTGATCAAGTTGAGACCAATCTTGGGGATGGCTCTTTCGGCAACGGGGGCACCGATGATTTCTTGGACGGCGATGAGTTGGGCGGCTTCGGCTGGGTTTTCACTGACCCAAGCGGCGGACTCGGTGTAGTCTTCGAGGAATTGATCGAACCACGCTTTGTTGGCCTCGGCGAATTCCTTGCGAACCACTAGGACGCCGGTCACGACTTGAGAGTCTTCGCCCATGTACTCGGCCCAAAGGTCACTGACATTGAGTTTGGCTTCGATCTGCTCGTTTTGCATGGTGACGGAGGAGAGGAAGGGTTCTTGGAGAAGGGCGATGGCGCCTTCTTCGGCTTGCAGGAGGGCGGCGACTTCTGTAGCTTCACTTCTGAATTCCACATTGACGTCTGTGCCGATGGTGAGGCCGGCCTTAGCTAAAAGGTTCTGCAGGATGACATCCGGGGTTGCGCCTTTGCCTGTGGCATAGATGGTCTTGCCTTCCAGTTCTTCTAGGCTGTTCAAGGGGACGTTATTCGTTGCGAAATAGAGCACATTCAGGACGTTAATCGCAGCAACCTGAACTTTGCCTTCGCTGCGGTTATAGACGGTTGCGGCGAGGTTGGCCGGGATGCATGCGAGATCGAGTTCGCCTTTGATTAGACCGGCCGCAACTTCGTCCGGCATGGTCTGAATGGTGTAGGTGACCTTCGGCTCAGCCGATTCATCCAGCTCGGAGGTGTATTTGGCAAGGCCCATGGCTGTGGGACCCTTCATGGCTGCAATCGACACATTTTCCAAGGTGACGGGTGCTTCTGTTGTCGTTGGCGTTTCAGTAGCGACTGGCTCTTCGGTAGTCGTTACTGCTGCATCCGTTTGCGTGGTTTCGTTAACGGACGTTGTGACGTTTGCCGAATCCGTCGTTACCGCGGGGTTTGTGGGGGCTGTCTGGCAGGCTGTGACGGAGAGTGCAAGAACAGCGGCTACGAGTGAACGAAAAAATGTCTTTTTCATAGAATTGCCTCTTTTCAAATTTTATACATTCTAATCCTAGTCATCATACTTGAGAAATGCCCCAAATCACAATAATGATAATTCGACAACGATTGAAGAAAGTGTGGGCTGTCCTGCCCTTGAGATGTATTTTCTTTGTCGCGCCGGAGATCGGGCAGTATGCATTCACTTTGGCGCTTGTTCTCGGACTTTCGTAGGTCTAGCTGATTGACCGTTAATCGTGCGGGTGTTATCAATTAACCGTGCGATTTTTGCCTAGGGTGAATGGTCGCGAAAAGACTAGCAAACAAGGAGGAAGACGATGAGCAGAGTGTATAACTTTAGCGCAGGCCCGGC
>CAZCLL010000150.1:0-5248 GCA_964499555.1 uncultured Fastidiosipila sp. | reverse complement strand
AGAAGGTTATACCCTATTATTAAATGAAACTTTTAGATGTTACATTGTACTAGCGATTGTTAGAAAGCAAGATGTGTAAAATTGATAGATAACTAGTTGAAGTGGACAAAACTCGGCGATATCCAAGTTGGCGACGAGTTTTTCGGGAGAACAAGCGTGAATCATTTCAAAATTGGCCCGATTGGGGTATTTTGGACGTGGTTTAAGGGAAATTTGCAAATGGGTAATATATTAAATTCGGATATCGCTGAGTTTTGTCCAGCCAATATATTACATAAAGTTGCGAGTACGATTGGCTTGGGTTTTTGCTTGTTTGAGTGTAGTTTGAATGTAGTTTGAATGTAGTTTGAAATTTGCTTGAGTGTTGTGTGACTGATGTTTAGCTGATGCTTGAGTGTTGTTTGTGTGCTTGAGTGTTACTTGAATGCTGCTTGCGAGCTCTTAGATAAGCAAAAACCAGCACGAAAAGTGAGGTACAATAGTGGGACGGTCTCTAAAGGAGATGAGGAGGACAATACAAATGGATATCGATATTCGTTCACTACTTCAGGTACAAGGGGAAACTTTGGCCATTGAAATTCAAGAGAAGGAAGGCCTTACCCTTGCGCCTTCGTGGGGAGATCCGCCTCTTTTACCAGTCGGAATGTGTTCGCTGCCTTAGACCGGTAGAAGAGGAAGTCACCATTCCTGTCGATGAAGAGATCTATCCTTTAGGTTACCAAGCGGATCTTCATAAGCGCTTTGCTCTGGGGGAACCGGACGCAGAGCAAGAGGAGGAGCTGACTGATCCGGAGGAATTACTGTTCCATGACAAGAAGAAGCTTGAGATCGCGAAACTCTTGCAAGATCAGGCTTTGCTCGCACTGCCGATTGGTGTATACTGTGATTCCGCTTGTCCCGGGCTCTGCCCTAGCTGCGGCAGAAGGCGGGATGACCCGCAATGCCATTGCGAAGACGTTGCGGACAATAATTCACCATTTGACAAACTGAGAGAATTGTTGTAAAAGTATAGGGCTTGTTTTTTGCTCATTTATGTGGAGGAGATAGATCATGGCAGTACCGAAGAGAAAATGGTCCAAGGCAAGGACTAGAAGACATCATTCCAATTGGAAATTAAGCCCACTGAACCTGGTGGAGTGCCCCCAGTGCCACGAACTGAAAATGCAGCACAAGGTCTGCAAGAACTGTGGTTACTACAAGGGTGTAGAAGTCGTCGAGCAGGACGCGTAAGTCCTGTCTTTGTCAGATTGAACTTACGACAGCGTCGGGCTCCGGCTCCTCGCTGTTTTTGTTGTTTCTACGAAGTTGATGCTTTGACATGAAGGAGGAAGCGAAGATGAAGATTGTAATTCTGGATGGCTATACTGCAAACCCCGGAGACTTGTCTTGGGAGGCTTTGGCCTCGCAAGGAGAGCTTACGGTCTATGAGAGAACGCCGTATGGAGATCCGGAAGAGATCTTGCGGCGCATCGGAGAGGCGGAGGCGGTGTTTACAAATAAAACCCCGCTGTCGGCCGAAGTCATCGAGAAGGCACCTGCTCTTCGCTTCATCGGCGTCTTAGCGACTGGCTATAACGTGGTGGATATCGCTGCTTGCCGTGCGAAAGGCATCGTCGTTTCCAACATCCCTTCGTATTCAACGGATTCCGTCGCGCAGTTGACGATCGCCCTGCTGCTGGAGGTCTGCCACCATGTTGGCGAGCACAGCCGGGCGGTTCTGAGTGGCCGCTGGGAAAACGCCAAGGACTTTACGTTCTGGGATTACCCTTTGATTGAACTCGCAGGCAAGAAGATGGGGATCGTGGGCTACGGCCAAACCGGTAAGGCGACTGCGAAGATTGCCAAGGCTTTAGGCATGGAAATATTGGCCTTTAGCCGAAGTCTTGTCCCTGGCGAAGGAGATGAGGTGGCGAGCTTCGTGAGCCTCGAAGACCTGTTCAGCCAGGCGGATGTCATTAGCCTACATGCCCCTTTGACGAAGGAAACGGAAGGCCTGATCCGCGAAGAGACGATTGCCCAAATGAAAGACGGGGTGATCATCCTGAATACATCCCGTGGTCCTGTGATCAACGAGCAGGATCTCGCAGCAGCGCTAGAGAGCGGTAAAGTGGCTGCGGCTGCCGTCGATGTCGTTTCCGCCGAACCGATCAAAAAAGACAATCCCCTTCTTCATGCGAAGAATATCATTATGACCCCGCACATCGCCTGGGCACCTTTGGAGGCCAGAAGCCGCTTGATCAAGATCGCGGCGGAGAATCTCCGTGCCTTCCGCGAAGGCCAAGCGATACACGTTGTATCCTGAGGAGACGATTTTGGCTAACAACCCCTATGAATTGCCCCGCCTGCCCCTGTCCGGGCGGAACAGCCACGAGAGTAATCCCGTGAAGAGTGCCAGGCAAATTGTCCAGGTCACACCCGGCAGTATTGCGGATGAACTGGGCCTTGAGGCCGGCGACGAGCTTCTGGAAATCAATGGTAAGAAGATCAAAGATGTCTTCGATTATCGCATCCAAGTCTTAGACGATGAGCTGACGATGCTTTTCCGGACCAAGAAGGGCGAGCTCTTCGAGGCTTCGATCGAGAAGGACGAGGATGAGGATATCGGCCTAGAATTCGCCGAGGCGATGATGGACGACCCGACGCATTGCCACAATAAGTGCCTCTTCTGCTTCATCGACCAGTTGCCACCGGGGATGCGCGAAACCCTCTACTTCAAAGACGACGATATGCGCCTCTCTTTCTTGAGCGGCAATTACATCACCTTGACGAATATCAAGGATGAGGAGTTGGATCGCCTCATTGCCTACCATCTTTCGCCGATGAATGTCTCTGTTCACACGACGAATCCGGAGCTTCGAAAGTCCATGCTCTGCAATCGTTTCGCCTCGGATATCATGGCGAAGATGCAGCGGATTGCAGCGGCGGGTATTGAAATCAACGTGCAGATCGTCCTCGTTCCGGGCGTCAATGACGGTGCTGAGTTGGAGCGAACCCTCAAGGATTTGGCGACCCTGGGCGATTCCCTGGAGTCCGTCGCCATCGTGCCGGTGGGCCTCACGAAGTACCGCGAGGAGCTGAAACTCCCCCTTATCCGTCCAGTGGGTTCTGCTGAGGCTGTGGAGCTTCTGACTTTGGCCAAAGCCGCCCAGAGCCAGTTTCTCCGCACGTTAGGGAGACGGGTGGTCTACCCGGCGGATGAGTTTTACTTGCTGGCCGGTGAGGCGATTCCGCCTGCGGAGGCATATGAGGGCTTCCCGCAGCTCGAGAACGGCATTGGCCTTTTGGCGCTCTTCCGTGAGGAGATGAGTGAAGTGTTAGCAGAGGTGAAACCTCATAAACAGACGGAAAAGATCGCTGTGCACGTGCCGATTGGCGTGGCCGCGGCGGACTTTATGCGGCCGTACTGTGAGGATTTGGGGAAATGTTTCGGGCTTGATCTGATGATCCACGAAATCCCGAATGACTTTTTCGGGGAGAAGATCACGGTGACGGGCCTTTTGACCGGCCAAGATGTCTTGGCAGGCCTACGTGAACCGGTGGCAAGAACCGCGGCGGAGCAGAAGACCTATGTGTTTTTGGGCGATGTGATGCTCAGGCAAGGGACAGAGGTTTTTTTAGATGATTTGACTGTAACGGACTTGGAAAAAGCCCTTGGTGTCGCGGTGCGGGTGGTTCCTGCGAACGCCCGTGGCCTTTGCGAAGGGCTTGAGGAGAGGCTTCTATGAGAAGAGGAATTGCGGCAGTTGTTGGGCGGCCGAATGTAGGGAAATCGAGTTTCTTTAATTATTTAGCGGGCGAGCGGATTTCGATTGTTGACGACACGCCCGGCGTGACTCGTGACCGGATTTATACGCCGGTGGAGTGGCTCGATCGGGAATTTACCCTGATTGATACCGGGGGTTTGGAGCCGGAGTCTGAGGATGTGATCCTGAAACAGATGCGGCTCCAAGCGGAAATTGCGATTGAGATGGCGGACGTGATCTTGCTGATGGTCGATGCCAAGAGCGGCATTCAGCCAGCGGATAGCGATATTGCTTCGATCTTACGGAAATCTGGGAAACCCGTCCTAGTTGTGGTGAATAAATGTGATGTGCCGGGGGATCCGCCTTTAGCCTTCTACGATTTTTATCAGTTGGGTTTTGAGCAGATGTTTGCGATTTCTTCTGCGCACGGACTGGGAATCGGGGATTTACTCGATGCCCTCCTGGAATACTTGCCGGCTCCGGCTTTGGCCGAAGAAGAGGATGAGACGATCCGAGTTGCGGTGATCGGGAAACCGAACGTGGGGAAGTCCTCGCTCGTGAACCGGATGGTGGGTTCGGAGCGGGCGATTGTGTCGGACATCCCCGGAACGACGCGGGATGCGACGGATACGCCGATTGAGAATGAATACGGGAATTTCATCTTGGTGGACACGGCGGGCATGCGGCGGAAGAGCAAGATCGACGACCAGCTGGAGCGCTACTCGATTATGCGGGCCACGGCGGCGATTGAGAAGGCGAACGTCTGCGTGTTGCTGATTGACGGGACGGAGGGGCCTTCCGAGCAGGATACGAAGATTGCGGGCTTGGCGCACAACGCCGGCAAAGGCATCATCATCGCGGTGAACAAGTGGGATTTGCCTGCCGAGGAGAAGGCGGACACGGCCGAGGAATTGAAAAGGCAGATCCAGGAAACCTTCGCCTTCATGCCCTATGCGGAAATTCTCTTTATCTCCGCCCAAACTGGCCTGAAAGTGAAGCAACTTTTTGCTACGATTGTGGAGGTTTTCCAGAGCTGCCGCAAACGAATTCCGACCGGCCGCCTGAACGACCTGATTGGCGAAGCGCAGCAGATGCTGCAGGCACCGGGCTACAAGGGCAGAAGGCTCAAGATTTCGTACGCTACGCAAGTGGCTGTGGAGCCGCCGACCTTTGTCTTCTTCGTAAACAGCGTGGACTTGCTGCACTTCAGTTATGAGCGCTACTTAGAAAATCAGTTGCGGAGAGCCTTTGGATTTACCGGGACCTCCATCCGCTTTATCCTACGTGAAAAAGGAAAGAAGGAAGAAAATTCATGAGTAATGGCACAGAAGCCATCCGAAACATAGCGATTATCGCCCACGTTGACCACGGCAAAACGACCTTGGTTGACGCGATGCTCAGAGGGGCGGGCACGTTCCGCCAGAATGAGCAGGTACAGACCCGCGTCATGGACTCCAATGATTTGGAGCGTGAGCGCGGCATTACGATCCTGGCGAAGAATACCG
>CAZCLL010000149.1:0-5331 GCA_964499555.1 uncultured Fastidiosipila sp. | reverse complement strand
ATTGTCCCTAGGAAAACCAGTCGCCAGCTTGGATATCGCCGACTTTTGTCCACTTGACCTTGTTATATAATGGATTTGCACACCTTGCTGTCTAACAATCACTCGAGTCAGAAGAATTTTCACCCAGAAACGAGTCACCAAAAGGAGATTTCCTTTTTCCTAGCAATCACATAACTAGATACCTGGACAAAACTCGTCTCGATCCGAATTTAACATATTATCTATCGATGAATCCTCCCCAAAACACCTCCAAAACAGTCCGATCGGGCATTTTTGAAGGAATTCACCACTTCCCTCAACCCAAAACTCGTCACGATCTTGGATTGAGACGAGTTTTGTCCACTTTACCTTGTTATGTATCCAATGTAAACACCTTGTTGGCTAATAGCCGATAAAACCAGAGGAATATCCGCCCGAACCCGCAGCGGACATAAGAAATCCTACCACAATAAGAAGTCGTAACTCCCAAAACTCCCCAAACACGCAAAACCCAAAAACCCAGTGCCAAAAACCCCAAAAACCCAGTGCCAAAAAACCCCAGAAAACTCAGCGCCAAAAATCCAGTAGCCAAAAGCCAAAAAAGCCAAAAACCCTCAGCGCTTCAGGACGCGCTGCTCGATGCCTTTGCGGCGAGCAGCGCGGAGCTTCTCCGCCGTAATGATGTGGCAAATCTCCTCCGCCGTCTTCTCGATCTCGCGATTAATCAGGATATAATCGAACTTCGGCGCCATCTCAATCTCGTCAACAGCTTTCAGCAAACGAGAATCAATCATGTCATGGGTTTCTGTTCCGCGCCCAATCAGGCGCGAACGCAGCTCCGATAAAGAAGGCGGCAGTAAGAAAACGCTACAGGCCGCTTCAAACTTATAAAGGATCGCCAAAGATCCTGGCACCGTCACATCCATCACCACATCGCGGCCTTCCGCGAGCTTTTCTTCGATCGGCAGACGGGGCGTCCCATAATAATTGCCCATATAGAAATCATGCTCTAAAATCTCGCCCCGCTCAATCATCGCTTCAAAATCAGCAACCGTGCGGAAATAATAGTCGACCCCATCGGCTTCACCAGGGCGCGGCAACCTCGTCGTCACAGAAATCGAATGCGCAAGATCCGGCATCCTGTTCTTCAATTGGTCAATCACCGTGCCTTTGCCGACCCCCGAAGGTCCGGACACGCAAATCAGCATGCCCCGAAAAAGCTCGTCCTGATCACCTTCTACATAATCCGTAAGGTGATTTTCCGTCATGTGTAGCCCCTTTCCACCAGCAATCCGCCAAACGCTGCACCGAAAACCTCAGCCCAAGCGCCGGATCACTGTACTGACGATTCGTCCTCTGCTTCCATATCGCTGCCGATTTGGCCAGCCAGGATTTTTTCCGCTTCAACAGCCGACAAAATAATGTGGTCGCTGTCCATAACAAGTACTGTTTTTGTTTTACGCCCCGCCGAGGCATCGATCAAGGCCCCTCTGTCCCTGGCCTCCTGGATCATGCGCTTCACTGGCGCCGCTTCCGGTTGCACGAGCGCAAGGATCCGGGCCGTGGCAACCAAGTTTCCGAAGCCAATTTTGCTAAACGCAATCTCTTGTCCCACAAGTCCTCTCCTTTATCGCTTTTTGGCCAAAGCCGCCTGCTGCCACTTCCACTGAAGCCGAAGCAGCCACCTAACTAGTAGCGGGTAGCCTCGCGCAGGATGTTAGCGCCAATTCTAACCGATGTGCTGTTTGTGCCGCTGGCATTTTCCACCACAACCGCCACCGCATAGGGGTAATTCGTATCATTCAAATAGCCAACCCACAAAGCATTTTGGATTTGGCCATCTGCCGTGTCGATCTCAACCGTACCAGACTTACCACCAACCTCAAAACCTTCAATTCTGGCATTGCTCTGAATGGTATAGTCCGAAACAATAGCACCAAGCATCATTTGTTGCAAACGGGCGGCAACCTGAGGGCTGAACATCCGTTGAGCCGCCACAGGCTCGGCGACTTCTTTACGCTGATTCAAAGGATTCTGAATATAGCTCACAATATGCGGCTCAATCAGGTTGCCGCCGTTGGCAACCGCCGAACCAATCGTTGCCAACTCCAGAGGCGTCATGGTGAGGACCAATTCGCCGACCGGTTGGCCGGTGCCAAACCAAGACAAAAGGCCCATGTCATTTTCGGCAGCCGAATTGTCATAACTGGCGCGACTGACGGTCAAACGATCGAGCGAACGTAACTGGCCGAGTCCGGCTTTGGCCAAGAAATCGGCAAAGTTCGCCTGACCGATCTTCACCGCGAGGTTACCGAAGTAGATGTTGCACGAAGAGGTGAAACCGTAGTTCAGATCCACGTCGCCGTGGCCGATATCCGTTGCGCCGTGGGGGTAATGCGCTGAGCCGTCGCAGAAAACCGTGTACGTCGGGTCAAAAACGGGGGACGAAAGCCACGCGCCGGCCGTCAGAATCTTGAAGGTGGAACCCGGTGCATAGCGGCCGTTCAAGGCGCGGTTGAAGAGCGCACTGTCGGGGATGTTTTCGTAATTGATGATGTTCTCCATGGAAGTAGCGGGCGTTGAGACCATCGCAAGGACCTCGCCCGTCTGATAATTCATCAGCACGGCAGCACCCGTCAGATCCTGTAGCTGGGAATAGGCGTAGGCGTTGATATCGGAGTGCAACGTGAGGTGGACATTGCTGCCCTGGAGCCCGCGGCCGGTCACGTCCAGGAGGAACTGTTCCGGCACACTACGGAGGTTTCCGAGGATCTCATCCTGATACATGGTTTCTATGGTATTGCTCATGTGGTGCGTGTAATCGCCAACCACTTGGGAAACCGAAACCTGCAGAAGCGGGTCATCCGCATAAATGCGCTCGCCGTCCGTTGAGGTGGCCAAAACCACGCCATCTCTCGAGTAAATTGAACCCGCTTGGGCGTAGCGTTGGCGAAGGGCGGCTTTGTTTTCGCCGGCCACAGCGAGGAGCGTGGTTTGGCTCTGATACTGCTGGTAAACGAGGCCACCTCCCAAAGCAAGGGAGAGGATAATCAGTACGGCGAGGGTTATCTTTAAGTTACGAATTAACTGTTTCATTTGCGATTCGCTCCTTCTTCATGGCGCGAAGCCAAGCCCAAAAGAAGCCCCACAATCAGCCACTTTGCGAGTAGGGAGCTGCCGCCTTGGGCGATGAACGGCAAGGTTGCGCCGGTCAAGGGGATGAGGCCAGTGGTTCCGCCGATCACGACGAAGGCTTCGATGAAAATGGCGGCTCCGAGCCCCAGAGCCAGGCTCGAGGTGAAGCCGTCTCTGGCCAAAACCGTCGTCCGCAAGGCTCTCAACAGGATCACGAGGATGATCACCACCACGGCGATCCCGAAGATGATCCCAAACTCCTCACAGAGAATATCGAAAATCATGTCGGATTTCGCTAGCGGAATCCCGCCAGGTGTCCCGTTGCCCAAGCCTCTGCCCAAGACATTTCCTCGTCCGATCGCCTGCAAACCATACACCACCTGGCGATTCTGGTCATTGACTTCGGTCCAGATCGAGGTCCACCCTTGGATGCGGTTCCTTACATGGGGGAAGACGGCATAGGCCAGCACGCCAATAACCGAAGCCCCTAAGAGAATAAAGACAGTTTTCAGATACTCGGACGTCATCACGACGAAAACAATCAAGGTCACCGGCAACAAAATCATGACCGATCCCAAATCCGGCAACATCATCAACAAAAGGAAAACCAAGGCCGCCCAGCCGGCAAACATCAGCTGGGTACGAAGGGGCGGCCGGTGCTTGAAGAAGCTGGCCACCGTAATCAAATAGGTAATCTTGGCAAATTCCGTGAGCTGCAAAGAGAAGCTTCCCAACGAAATCCAAAGCCCTGCGCCATGTGTTGCAGCGCCGCGCCCGAAAACCAAAGTCGCAATCAGAAGCAGCGGCGTTGCAATCCCACACAAA
The DNA here is from genome assembly GCA_964499555.1 of uncultured Fastidiosipila sp. Lineage (GTDB taxonomy): Bacteria > Bacillota > Clostridia > Saccharofermentanales > Fastidiosipilaceae > JAAYZH01. The sequence continues at coordinate 1,392 of CAZCLL010000149.1, read as the reverse complement.
ACCGTGATCGACTCCAAAAAGCGCGTTCTCGCCGAAATCAGCACAACCGCCCACAAAATCGCCAAGCCCAACAAAAGTGCAATCACTTGCGTTTCATAGCCGGAAGCCAAAGAATCCGTAACCTTCGTAATCTCCGCCTGATCGCCCGCCTCAATCGCTCGTCTCAGGGAATTGCTGCCCACCAGGGCGAGCCGGCCCTGAATCGCCAACCCAATCACCGAAAGCTGAGTCGCCGCCAAATACAAAATCCGATCCGCATAGCGCATAATCCGCGGCAAGACTAAGTAATACAAATCCATCACAAAGAGCGCGCCGACCGTCCACATCAAAAAATCTTTGCGGTAGCCCGTTGCGCTCGGAATCATAAAGGTAATGAGGCCGGTCGCAAGCAGCGAGAACAGATTCATCAGGACAAACTCCAGATTTGGCGGTTTGGAGTTTCGCTCAATCGCCCGGTAGAAGGCATCATCATCGAAGATCGCCTCTTCATAGACTTCCCCTCTCTCCTTCGCAATCGTGCGTTCATCCACGAAAACGAAGCTCGAGGGGCCAAAGCTGACCTTATCCTCATTCTTCAAGACCGCCGAGTCCGTCACTGGCTGCCCGTTCACCCGGACCTCTGCCTGCCTGCTCTGCGGCCTCACATACCATTCTCCATCGAAACGATAGATCACCGCATGCTTCCAGCGCACCTGATTCGAATGAATCCGGATATCATTCGAAATCGTCCGCCCAATATTCGTCGTATGATAAAGTGGCAAACTAATTGGCTGACCCTGGCCCTGGTTCCCCATCAAAAAGTACCCCTGCGCCGGCCTGAGGCTATGCCTCATGCCCCAGCGCAACTCTTTGATTGCCGCCCAAAGCAATTTCACAGCAACCACAAGAATCAGCACAGCAAAGATATATCGTATTAAATAGGAGGCTTCAAATACAGTCATGGCTTCCCCCGTTTCGCATTTCTTCCTTGTTCCAATCCGGCATCTGGTGTCCAGCGTCCAGTGTCCAGTGTCCAGTGTCCAGTGTCCAGTGTCCAGTGTCCGGCGTCCGGCGTCCGGCGTCCGGCGTCCAGTGCCCAGTGTCCGTCATCCGTCCCTCTGGCTCCATCTGGTAATCGTCATTATACCGAATTGTTTGATTGATTATACCGGTTTAACGGGGAATCAGGAAAAATCGCCGAAGGCAATAACCGCAGAAGTTTAAAAATAAAATTCTGCGGTAATTGTTGAAGCTACCGCAGAAGTACGAAAATAAAATTCTGCGATAGTTGTTGATGCTACCGCAGAAGTACGAAAATAAAATTCTGCGATAGTTGTTGATGCTACCGCAGAAGTACGAATCGGGTAGGATCCCGGCCATTAGTTGGCCGGGAGACCTCCCACAGCACCGTAC
>CAZCLL010000148.1:0-5362 GCA_964499555.1 uncultured Fastidiosipila sp. | reverse complement strand
CCTAGCCGACGACAGCGCAAAGTCTATGGCTCACCAAATCACCTGGGCACTTGAACATCCCGAAGCGCTAGTCGTTCTAGGCCGGCGAGCAAGAGAAACCATCCCCAGACCCTGGGAGGATGTCGTTGCCGAGATTATCGAACGGTATCAAGTGTTAATCGAAGACAATAAACGCAAAAGGTAAACGCACGAGAAGTCCCCCTATCAGCTAATGAACATCTTCCTCCGAAGGAGCCTGCTCTAATAAAGAAGGATCAGCAATAAATTTCTCCAGTCGCTTCAGCGCACGCGCCAGGTAGACGCCGTCGCACAGGCGTTCATCCGTGGTGTACCCTACTTGAATGCAATTTCGCACCACCAACTCCTTGTCTATTACGACGGGCATTGGGTTGATCTTTCCCAGAGCCACGAAGATCCCTGTCGTGCCGAAATTGTAGAGATGGTGATAGATGTAGTCCGCATTGATGGACTTCAAATGGGTGAAGAACATGCTGGTATGAAAAGGGCTGACCTCAATGACGCTCTTGGGTAGAAGGTTATGGCGATCCATACCTTTCAGAACAGTAATCAAGAACTTCTTCATGAAACCGGGGAGCGTCATGAGACTTGTCACCAAGCGGTCCGTAGATGTATCGCTGTCAACATGCCTGGAGGAAGCAATCGTGTCCTCGATGATTTGAGCAATTTCAAACAGGCTCTCACGCCCTGTAAAGGCAAACTTAACGGTAGTCTCCTCCCCGTCTTCACGGAAAGAACGCTTAATGGCCATGGAAATATAGATCCCATGGCGTTGGTACATGCGACTATTCATAACGAAACGGTTGAGCTTCGGCCTTTCGTAGAGCAAACGGACATAGCAAGCTAGGAAGAAATGCATGTACCCGATCTTTTGTCCTTGCTTCCGTTTGGTCTTGATATACGCATCAATGGTGTCTGTGACGAAGACATGTTTCGCAAAATTCTGGGCGTCACTGCGATTTTCCATGATGTAAGGGATCATTTCCATGAAGGGATCGAGCCCTTTGATCCTTGCGCCATCGCTACGTTTCATCCGTTTCTCCCAAAATTTCTGTACCTTCCTCCAATTTCGATCGGTTCATGAAGGCGCGCCAATCCCCGTTCGTCAGGGGTATAGCGGGTTGATTCACTTCTTCAATGCGCCTAGCGGACCAGTAGGTATAGGCGGGAACCAGCTCACCGGTCTCGGTGTCTTTGGCCAAAGTCAGACGACGCACATAGTCGTTTTGCGCGTCCGGCCCTTCGTAGCCTTCCAAGAAGTCCAGCCCAGGAGTTGCCGCTGCAAAGTCCGTAAGCCAGACCAGTTCACCATGGACTACACGAGTCGGTTCGGAAGGCACGAGGATCGGGTAGCCTAAGCCCACGAGATGCCAGATGACGCCACCTTGAATCTCCGCTTTGTGCCTCGTTTTGACATAAGGCGCAAGAAACTCCGCCTCATTATGAAACCCTTCCAGCAGAGACCCGTAGACAAAATACGGCGCCTCTGCCTGGGGTTCGTGCAGACGGTGTTCGTTCCTACTCATGCGATCTCGCCACCTACGGCTACAATATCTTCCTCGTGATCAACGATTGCTTGAAGAGCTGCTTCGATCCCTCTTGCGATGTCGGCCAAAGCCATCGAGGGGGTGTCCTTCTTCTCTACGACTTGTTCCGGAATGTACGGTACGTGCATGAAACCGCCGCGGGTTTCTGGCGACTCTTTCGCCAAGGTGTAGAGGATGCCATACATCAAATGGTTGCAGACGAACGTGCCAGCTGTATTGGAGATCTGTGCAGGAAGGCCCGCCTTATGAATGGCTTCGACCATCGCCTTGATCGGCAAGGTGGCGAAGTAAGAGGGCTCGCCATCTTCAAAAATCGGGACATCAATCGGCTGGTTGCCGGCATTGTCCTTGATGCGGGCATCATCTTGGTTAATCGCTACCCGTTCCGGTGTCAAGTTGAATCTTCCGCCGGCTTGGCCAATGGCCAAGACAACGTCTGGCTTCTCTTGGCGAATCGCTTCGGCGACCTTGTCAATGGAAACATGGAAGATCGTCGGAACTTCCAGTTTCACAATCTCTGCCGTGACGTGATCCGGATTGACAAGTTTGACCGCCTCGAGTGCAGGATTGATTTTATCGTCACCAAAAGGGTCAAATGCGGTAAGTAAAATTTTCATTGATTACGTTCCTCCTAAGGCGTTGTGAGACGCTTCCAATCTTCTTAAAATGCCAAGGTGTAAAGGAGAATGATGTGGATCAGAAGCATGGTGAGTGCGACGGGTGCCTGCGCCTTGATGATCGCATACTTGTTCTTCGTTTCCAGAAGAGCCGCAGGCATGATGTTGAAATTTGCGGCCATCGGGGTCATGAGTGTACCACAGTAGCCTGCGGTAAGTCCGAGCGCACCGACGATAATCGGGTTGGCTCCTTGCGCGATCAGGAAAGGGATTCCAATCCCAACGGTAATCACGGCGAATGCGGCGAAGCCATTTCCCATAATGATCGTAAAGAGAGCCATCCCTACACAATATGCAATGGAGGCCACCAAGCGATTGCCATCCGGTATCACACTGGAAACGTAGCCCGAAATCACGGTACCGACGCCCGCTGCAGTAAACAATGCACCAAGGGCCGCTAATAGTTGTGGGAGAATCCCGGTGGTGCCAACATTATCCATCAGGCGAATGCCATCATCCAGGGCTTGAACGGGTGTGGACTTCGTGATCACAAGTGCGGCGATGAGGCCTAATACCGCGGATATCCCAATCGCATTATTCGCCCCAAGTTTGAGGAAGACCGTTGCAACAAGGAAAGCACCCAAGGCCAGAACCAGCGCAGGAATAAAAACTTTGTAGCCGATCTTGTCCGCATGTTCTCTGGTTTCAGAGGCTTCCGGAACATTTTGTTTCGTAGGTTTCACGCCTTTGATGAGTGTCAAGATGGCAATCACAATGACGCAAGCACCTGTAACTTCGCTCGGTAAATAAGGCCCTGCAATAAAAGTAAAGGCCAGGATCGCCCAAAAGGCAAACGTTGTATACCGTTGCCAGCCTTCTGAACGTTTCAGCGCTCTGATTCCTAACAAGAGGAAGATCAGGCCGATCACAATATAGAAAAATTCCGCAGTCCATTTGGAAAGGGATGCCCATAACTCATCACTCATCATGAATTCCCCCTTTTCGTAACGTCTTGCTTCTCTTTGCTGTAGCGCTTCTTCATTCGAGAGTCGAAGACCAGGTTGAAGATCGTTCCGACAATCACGGAAATAATCGCAATGGGGATTGACCACAAGGCGATATTTTGTGGGTTCACTTCTGTGTAGCCTTGCTCAACAAGGGTTGCCACAATCAGCAAAGTACCCGAGGCGCCCATGAAGCAATTCTGGGCAAAGAAATTTCCGTAGTTTTCGGCAGCCGCACTCTGTCCTTTGATCGCATCTTCTGTCTTCTCATCAAGATCGCCATACCGAGAATGCGCTGCAGCCTGTGCCATCGGGTGAATGAGTGGTCTCACAAATTGCGGATGTCCGCCAATTCGTAGCGAAAAGGCAGCAGCCAAAGCCCGGATCGCCTGATAAAGCGAGAGGATTCTGCCCGTTGTTGCTGACTTGAACTTCCCAATGAAGTCTACGGACTTATCCTTCAAGCCATAACGCTCTAAGAGGCCAATCACCGGCAAGGTTAAGACAAACAAGGTTGCGGTTCGATTCGTCAGAAAAGCATTTCCGAGTGTTTTCAAAATGTCGACGAAGTTCATCTCCGCCACAAGGCCGGTGACGATTCCGGCAATCACGACGGTGGCAATCGTGTCGATCTTCAACGCGAAGCCCACCACAACAATGAGTACACCAATTAACTTGATCCACTCCATAAGGATACCTCCTTCTTTCTGGAAGACCGAATGAGAAATTCACTCTTTGGTCATCTTCTGTTAGCAATCATACAGCAGAAAGGCGCTCTTTGTCTGAGATCTTCGCTCATATGGGTGTGCTTTCGTGAAAGGCCTTTCACGTATGGCCTTCCACAGAAGGTGGTTAAGTTGGGTGGGTTGGGAAGGTTATGCGGATTGGGTAAGTCGGGTAAGCTGGGTGAGCCGGGAGGTTGGAAGCTTGGGTGCATGGAATCTTGAGAATTTGGAAGGTTGGGAGGCTCGAAAATTCATATAACTACTCACCTGGACAAAACTCAGCGATATCCGAATTTAACATATTACCTGTCACTTCATTTCCTTGAAAATTCCCAAAATTCATCCCCATCGGGACGATTTGGGCTGATTTTGTAATCAGTTTATCTCTCAAACGCATTACCAGCTTGGATATCGCCGACTTTTGTCCACTTTAACTTATTACGTAACAGTTTTCCCCACTTTGTTGTCTACTTCCCGCTTGTTACTGTGGGATATCGACCCGAACACGGAGCAAGCACACGAATCCCTCCTATCATAAACGCATATTCCACCAGGCCTTGCCAAACGGGTACTTCATTACTAATGACAAGTCTTCGAGATAGGCAGTCACTCTCAATATATATTCGAAGTAGCTGTAGTTATTCACGTGGTTTTCATTATTAGCAGCAGATAAATCTCTTGTATCACTGTACATTCCACTTGATATCCTCAGATCCAAGTTGATTCAAGAATGCCAAGTGCATATGGGAAAGGTTTGCAACAGCCAGCCTATTATATAACTAGTCACACTGGACAAAACTTGTCTGGATCCGAGTTCAACATATTATCCATCACTGGATTTCCCTGAAAATCCCCAGAAACTGCCCCGTAGAAGGTGTATGAGGCCAGTTCTGTCACCGGTTTACCTTCATAACTCGTCGCCAGCTTGGATCGAGACGACTTTAGTCCACTTTAACTTATTACATAACAGTTTTCCACATCTTGTTTTATATTTCCCGCTAGATTCTGGAGAATAACGACCCAAACACACACAGGACACAAGAATTCCACCGCCAATTCAAAGACAGACAAGACGTCAGCAACGAGGAAAACAAGGATAGCAGCGACAGGCCAAGCACCAAAGCGTTACGCCAACCCCCAAGTAAGCACTTCTTTTGCATAGCGCAAATAGTCTTTGTAATATTTATTATACTGTTCGTGGCGCTCCGGATTGAAGTGCACCTTTCGCAAAACGCCTCCAGCCATCTGCCCCGCCAAACCTCCAGCCATCTGCCCCACCGAACCTCCAGCCATCTGCCCCGCCGAACCTCCAGCCATCAGCCCCGCCGAACCTACAGCCATCTGCCCCGCCGAACTTTCAGCCATCTGCCCCGCCAAACCGCTTGCCAGTAGCGCCGCCCCCAGGCAACTGCTATCCTGTTCATCGGCGCAGAGTAAATCCGAGCCGAAAA
>CAZCLL010000147.1:0-5508 GCA_964499555.1 uncultured Fastidiosipila sp. | reverse complement strand
TGATTTTATTCTATGGGCGGTAGTTACTCTCGTAGTTGATTTTATGAGTAGCGGATGGATCTCTTGTATTGGCTGTAGGTTCTACTCGATATCCGCCGATTCATAGTTCTTCAAGGCTGCTGGGTGAGTAATCTGGGATAGATAAAGCGAAGATCGATATACCATCTCTGATATCATGTTGATTTTCGATTAAATCTGGAATTGAAGGCCTCAAACAGTAAAGACCACCTAAAGTGTCGTGTTGATTTTTACTTAAATCTGGAATCGAAGGGTAGAAACACTAAACACCACCCAGATTATCGTGTTGATTTTTGCTTAAATCCGGGATCGAAAGGTAGAAACACTAAACACCACCCAGATTATCGTGTTGATTCTTGCTTAAATCCGGGATCGAAAGGTAGAAACACTAAACACCACCCAGATTATCGTGTTGATTCTTGATTAAATCCGGGATTGGTGGTCAAAGAAGCGGGTAGAAAATCAAAGGTGACCCTTTTAAATTGATAGAACGAACCAGTTTTCAATTAACACAAATATCAGGTGGCGATCCTTCCCTCACCCGTAACGATTGTTCCGGATTTTATTTCGGTTTCGAAATAAACTAGGAGAAAGACAAGAAAAAGCAATAAGCAATACGCCAACACATAATGGACGCGCGGCGCATACTGAAAAAACAAGATAAACAGACAGCATAAGTAACACAAGCAGACAGCATAATCAGAAAACACAAGCAGCATACACAGGGCTGGCTGAATAACAGAAACAGCAAACGAACAAGAAACTGCAAACAAACAAACAAACAAACAAACAAACAAACAAACAAACAAACAAACAAACAACAAACAACAAACAACAAACAACAAACAGTACCAACCAACGAAAGGATCCAACCCATGAAAACACTAGGCATTCATCATATTACCTCCATCGCAGGCCATCCCCAGGAGAATCTCGACTTCAATGCAGCCGTCCTGGGCCTCCGCCTCGTGAAGCAAACCCTCAATTTCGACGACAAGGAAACCTACCATTTCTACTATGGGAACGACCAGGCCAACACCGGTCTCGTCACCTCCTTCCCCTTCCTCAACGCCGATGATGGCGAGCTGGGCGGCGGGCAAGTCGCCTATTCCCAGTACGCTGTTCGCCCTGGCAAGCTCGCCTATTGGCAAGAGCGTCTCAGCAAATTTGGTCTGAAAAGCAGCCTGGAAAACCATTGCGGTCGCCAGGTGCTTCGTTTCAAGGATCCCGTCGGCCTAGGTATTGAGCTCGTCGAAACCGACCTTGGCCCCAACAATCAGTGGCAGTTCAATGGGATCACCAGTGACAACGCCATCATCGGCATCGCCGGCGCCACCATCCTTTCCGCCCGCCCCGAAAGCACCCTCCAGCTCCTCACCGAAATCCTGGGTTACAAAATTCTCTCCCAGAACGAGGAAGCTTGGGAGCTCCAGGTCTCCGAAGACTTGGGTGGGACTTTGGTTTTGGCCAAAGCCGCCGAACCCCTCGGGCAAATCGCCGCTGGTTCTGTGCATCACATTGCTTTGAAAGTCGCCGATGGCGAGATTGACGCCTGGGCCGAGCTTTTGCGCGACAAGGGGTACCGCCCCACCGAAGTCAAAGACCGGAAATATTTCCGCTCAATTTATTTCCGTGAGCGGGGCGGTCTCTTGATTGAGCTCGCCACTTTGGGCCCAGGCGTCACCGTTGACGAGGCTCCCGAGCATTTGGGCGAGACCTTCTTTATTCCGCCGCACTTCGAAACTTATGGCTCTGCACTTTTGGATAACTTGGTTCCCATCGAAGTGCGGCCCATTGAACAATTTGCCAACTATGGCTATCGCACAAATGAAGAGCGCTTGATGGTTGAAAAGCGCCAATCGCTTCTCGAAGAAATCAATTTGTTAGCCGGCCGCCAAGACCGTACGCCGGCTGATGAAAAGAAACTCCAAGACCTTCGCCGGGCCTTTATGCAGACGGCGAAAGTCAGCTAAGGTGACTTGCCCGCGCGAGGCTTTTGGGCTATTGCCTCGCGCGGTTTCTCTGGAAGAAAGGCCTCATGTTATTATGTGAGACGGGATGTGGGGGCGGCGGCTTTGGCCGGGAAATGAGGAGGATGAAGATATGGAAAATTCTATGGAAAAAGACTTGAAAAGCGTGATCATCCTGTTCCGGGCGTACAGCTATGTGATGATGAACGTGAAGTTGTCGTTGGAGAGTGACACCTTGAGTTTGAATGAGTTTGTGGCGCTGGAAGCGTTGCAAGCGAAGGGGGAGTTGACCACCAGCGAGCTGATTGATAAGGTTCTGATTGCGGGCTCGAGCATGACCTATGTGCTGGATGGCCTCTGCAAAAAGGGCCTGGTGAAGCGCGAGAAAGACAAGGATGACCGCCGCATTATCCACATCCAATTAACGGACGAGGGTGCGAAGGTTATCTCTTCTCTCTACGAGGTGCATCGGACACATATGCGGCAGATTTTTGATGTTTTGTCGCCCGAAGAGGAGCGCGCCATGCAAGATTATGTCAAACGCATCGGCAAGCGCGCCGAAGAACTGACGCGAGGCCAGGCATAAGGGATTGGCATGGCGTGGCCTGGCCTGTCGTGGCGTGACCTGACGTGGCCTGACGTGGCGTGGCGTGGCCTAAGCGATAGGCTTGTATTGTTGAGGCGCCTCATAGTGAAACGTTTGGAGGAATGAGAATTTTATGAAACACACAAAAAAGGATGGCACCAATTTGCGCGTTTTTGTTCTACTCCATGGGACGGGTGGGAATGCGGTGAGTCTGTTTTCTTTGGCGGATTTGCTCGACCCGGACGCGACCTACCTAGGGATGGAGGGCGATGTGAATGAGCATGGCAAGCTCCGATTCTTCGAGCGCACGTGGGATGGCAAGTACAATTTGGAGAGCTTAGATGCCGCGACGCATGAGCTTCACAAGCAGGTGATTGATCTGCTGGAGCTTTATGACTTGGGTGGCTATGAGGTGATTTTGCTGGGCTACTCGAATGGGGCGAATCTGGTCTTGAATCTGTTGAAAGAGTATTCGATGAGCTATGCTTTGGCGATTCTTTTGCACCCTTCTGCTAGCCAAACGCCGAAGCCGTTTCTGCCGCAATCTGGCCTGAAAGTGATGATGACCTTTGGCGAAGGCGATCCGTATACGACTCGGGATGAGTTTGTTGGCCTGGTTTCCGAGATTGAGTCGGCCGGAATTCCTTTGCGCACCTATACACACGGCAGTGGCCACTCGATTACGGAAGGCGAACTCTACGCCGCAATCGAGGAATTGGGTAAGTTAGATAAGGTGCTTGGAATAGGTTCGGTTGTCTCAGCTGGTTTGGCTGGTTCGGCTGGTTCGGCTGGTTCTGCTGGTTTGGCTGGTTCGGCTAACGATGGCGGTGGTGATGGTGGTGATTCGGCCGTCGATGGTGATGGCGGCGGTGATATTGGTGAGGCCAACGGCGGGGCTGAGCCTGACCTGGGCGGGACGATTGTGCTATGAAGTATTATTCATTTTGCTTTGCAGATCTGTCAGATAAGGATCGCGGCAAGCTGATTAAAGGCAGCGTCATCCCCCGCCCGATTGCCTGGATTACAACCTACAATGAGGATCGGAGCATTAACTTGGCTCCGTTTAGTTATTTCAATATGCTCAATACCTCGACCATGATGGTCTCCTTTTTGCGGACGGGCTTGGGTGCAGGGACTGTTGGCCCAACTGGTGCTAGAGTCAGCACAGCTGGGCAAAAAGACACCGCTCGCAACATTTTGCGAAGTGGCGAAGCCGTGGTCCACATTCCCAGTCGCTCTTTAATTCGGCAAGTCGATTTGAGCTCGGCTCCCCTCCCCTATGGCGAAAGCGAGCTCTTGGCAGCAAACCTGACCGCGACTCCAAGTCGTTCGGTTGAGGTTCCCGGCATTGCCGAAGCGCAAATCCGTTTGGAGGTCCAGTTGTATCAACATCTCGAAATCCCCTTTGCGGATGGGCGTTTAGCTAGTCTTGGCGCAGATGGAGTTACTACCGAATTTGAGGTCGATAAATTGGCAATTGAGTCAGACTTAATGATTCTACGCGTTGTGGCTGCCCACTTTTCTGAAGAGGTTTACGACCCGGCCAAAGGCTACGTTCTGCACGAACAACTGGATCCTTTGGCTCGTCTGGGCGGACCCAGTTATTCTGGGATTGATCCTGTAAGCGACTTCGAGCGAGCCTTTTAGTTATTCCTTTAATTGGCGGTAGTAATTCTTGCACTCCTGTGTGTTTGGGTGATATCCGCTGAGGCAGAGTTTGACTCCATGTTTCTAGTGTTGCGTTGGGCGGATGTGATTCTGTTATCCGTCCGTTGTTTGGGTGATATCCGCTGGTTTACGAATGATCAATGATGAACATCTCAAATTACTCATGCCTATTCTTGAGGCGTACTGACTTGAAGTCAGAAAAAAATCAATAAATACGCTGCACGATGAACTTATACACAATCTTCAATGCTCCATATAAGTCATCCTGTTCAATAGCTCAAGGAAAGTAACTTTTATAAATTTATTTTAAGTAGTCATGGTATGATGCGAAACATCATCTTCTATATAGCATATGCTGTTAAATCAAGTGTTCTTGAGTTCAATTAAATCTTTTAGTTGTGACCACTGCTGATAGCTCAGTTTCGTGATCGCACCTGTGCGACTGATTTTAATGAAATCTCTATACTCGCTAATGTTAACCATATTACTGAGAATCCTGATATCTCGAATCTTTGCATACCATGGACTTCGCCAATATTGATAGCGATAACCGGAATCGATTAATTGATATGGCTCTTCATCAACAAAGCCAATTGCTAGGATATTTCCGGCATATTTTTTGTAAGTATCTCTTTGTCTTTCAGCGAAAGCAATTAGTCCAGGATCACCATCCATTTTAGCAAGCTTTAAGACATGGCCCATGTGGTCCTTGGATGACTTTGCACACATAAAGAGAGCAATGTCACCCACTTGAGCATCCTTCGGTACAGTCCACTCTGTAAATCTGTCCTTATCGGAATCTTCGAGAAGGATATCGATATTTGTTCGCCCGTCAAATCTATACCTATCGATTAGATCATCAAGCTCAACGGGAGATTGAAAATTAGTAATAAATGCGCTCACTACTTTGTACCTCCATAAGCTATTAGCCACTGCCTAGGAAACAAATCCAACTGCTCTTAGTACCCAGTTTCTCAGTAACAACTCATACTATCAATATCACGCACTACAAGTCTATATCTTTCTAATACACAACATCGTATGGTGGACCAAAATTGTCGTTGTGCTATGGATAATATGTTCAATCACAAGTAAACAGTGTCTTTTAGCATGCTTTATGCTCTTTCATGGATTATCGAGTACTATTCATGGATTAACCTGAACAAGGTGATTTGCTTCTTCAGATAATATCCCCTCATTGGCCAATCGAGCGTAAGCGTCAAATCTAGCCCCGTCTTCCCGAGCTAGTGATCTCTTGAGATAATC
>CAZCLL010000146.1:2518-5512 GCA_964499555.1 uncultured Fastidiosipila sp. | reverse complement strand
GAGCGCTTCGGCGTGCCGGGCGCGACGCTTTTGGGTTCGGACAGCCACACGCCGACTTGCGGCGGTTTGGGCATGCTGGCGATTGGTGCCGGCGGCTTAGACGTTGCGGTGGCCATGGGTGGTGGCGCGTACTTCATCAAGATGCCCGAAGTCCTAGAGATTCGGCTGGAAGGCAAGCTCGGCCCTTGGGTCACAGCGAAAGATATTATTTTGGAAGTTTTGCGCCGACTCACGGTCAAGGGTGGCATTGGCAAGGTCCTGGAATACACGGGTTCCGGCGTAGCGAACCTCTCCGTTCCGGAAAGAGCCACGATCACCAACATGGGTGCTGAACTGGGGGCAACGACATCGATCTTCCCCAGTGATGAGACCACGAAACAGTTCCTCAAAGCCCAGAAGAGAGAAGAGGATTGGTCTGAGCAGAAAGCCGATCCGGACGCCAGCTACAGTGCGACAATTACGATCAATCTCGATGAGTTGGAGCCGTTGATTGCCTATCCTTCCATGCCGGATAACGTCCATACAGTGGCCGAGGCTGCGAAGGAGAAAGTGGCGGTAGACCAGGTTCACGTCGGAAGCTGCACGAATTCTTCTTTTGCCGATATGATGAAGACCGCCGAGCTCCTCAAGGGCAAGACGATCCACCCGGATGTTTCGCTGGTGATTGCACCTGGCTCGAAGCAGGTTTTCAATATGATCGCAGCCAACGGCGCGCTGGCAGATATGATTTCAGCTGGTGCCCGAATTCTTGAGGCAGGTTGTGGCCCTTGTATTGGGATGGGGCAGTCGCCTCGTAGTGGCGGCGTTTCGCTTCGGACCATCAACCGTAACTTCTATGGTCGTACCGGAACACCGGATGCCAAGGTGTACTTGGTCTCCCCGGAGACAGCGGTAGCGGCGGCTTTGGCCGGCGTCATCTCAGACCCGCGTGAACTGGGTGCTCCGCCGACCGTGGAAACCCCCAAGGAGTTCGCGGTGAACGACAACATGATCGTGCTGCCGCCGGAGAATGGGGCGGATGTCGAGGTCGTGCGTGGCCCGAACATCAAGCCGGTGCCGGACCACCATGCGCTGGCCGAGGACGTCACGGGCGAGGTGCTGATCACGCTGGAGGATAACATCACGACGGACCACATCATGCCTTCCAACGCGAAACTTTTGCCCTTCCGTTCGAATGTGCCGAAGCTCGCCGACTACTGCCTCACCCCTTCTGATCCGGACTTCCCTTCTAGGGCCAAAGCCGCAGGTGGCGGCTTCATCGTGGCCGGGCATAATTATGGCCAGGGTTCCAGTCGTGAGCATGCGGCGCTCGCGCCTTTGGCCTTGGGGGTCAAAGCCGTAATCGCGAAGTCGTTTGCGCGTATTCATGAGGCGAACTTGATCAATAACGGGATTTTGCCCCTGGTGTTTGCGGATGAGGCGGATTACGATGACATCACCTTAGGTGACCAGCTCCGTATTGTGGGCGCTCCTTCCCAGGTAAAGGATGCTGCTACGGGTCGCGTGGTGGAGGTCTTGAATGAAAGGTCCGGGAAGACTTTTAGCTGCACCATGAAAATTTCCGACAGAGAGCGGGATATGCTGCTGGCAGGGGGCCTTCTGCGTCTGACGAACGCGAGTTAAACGAGCCAAGGTATGAATCGAAGGAGGCAATGATGCCGAATCAGGAGACGATAGACAATATGCAGATGCTGACTGATTATTTCTGTCAGTCTCTTGCATCTAAAAAGATTGACCCAGACCTCTTTCAACGGTTTTCGGTGAAAAGGGGTTTGCGCAACGATAACGGAACGGGCGTGCTCGTGGGGCTCACAGAAGTCGGTGAGGTTTTCTCGTATTACATTGTGGACGGAGAGAGGCTGCCGGCGGAGGGTAAGCTCTTTTACCGCGGGATTTCCATTGAAGAGATTGTGAGTAATTTCTGGCAGGAGAAGCGTTTTGGCTTCGAGGAAGTGTGCTATCTTCTGCTCTATGGCGAGCTCCCCACGGCGGAGCGCTTGAAGCAGTTTTCGTCGACTTTGGGTGGGCTTCGGGGTTTGCCGCAGCATTTTCTCGAGGATACGATTTTCAAAAGCCCCAGCCGCGACGTGATGAACAAGTTGGCTCGTTCAGTGTTAGGCCTCTATGCCCATGATCCTCAAGCCGATAATATTACGTCGGAAAATGTGCTTCGCCAGTCATTGGAGCTGATTGCGCGTTTCCCGGTTCTCATTTCGTATGCTTACATGGCGAAGAGACATTATATTGATGAGCAGAGTTTGTTTATCCATGCGCCGGATCCTGCTTTGAGCACGGCAGAAAATATCTTGCGCCTGATCAGGCCCGATGGCCAGTATACAGATATGGAAGCTAGAGTGCTGGACTTGGCCATGGTGGTCCAAGCGGAGCATGGCGGCGGGAATAACTCCACGTTCACTTGCCGTTGCGTGACGTCCACCGGCACGGATACCTATTCGGCGATTGCCGCGTCGATTGGTTCCCTGAAGGGGCCACAGCATGGTGGTGCTTCCATCATGACCTACAACATGATGCAGGAATTGAAAGGGGCTGTGGGCAATTGGCGCGATGAGAATGAGTTGTCTTCTTACTTGCGTAAGCTCGTAAATAAAGAAGCCTTTGACCGCAAGGGCTTGATCTATGGAATTGGCCATGCGGTGTATACGGTCTCGGATCCCAGAACCCAACTGTTGCGTGATTATGCGAGAGGCTTGGCTTATGAAGCGGGTCGGGAAGAAGAGTATGATCTCTACTTGTCAATTGAGCGCTTAGCTCCGCAGATCCTGAATCAGGAGAAGAAACAGGATAAACCGATGTGTGCGAATGTGGATTTCTACACTGGCTTTATCTATGACTTGCTGGGGATTCCGAAGGATCTTTATACGCCGATTTTTGCGGCGGCCAGAATTCCCGGTTGGTGTGCGCACCGCATGGAAGAGCTGATCTCGGGTGGCCGTATCATCCGCCCGGCGTACAAGAGTGTCCAAGCGCGACGAG
>CAZCLL010000146.1:0-2508 GCA_964499555.1 uncultured Fastidiosipila sp. | reverse complement strand
GGTGGCAGGTCTCGGCTGTCTCGGCGGCTTTGGCCTTCGCGGTAGAGGTGGCCTCGGCGGCTTTGGCCTGAGATGCCATAACGAACAACGAAAAATCAAATCGAAGGAGCAGTTCTGGGTGCATATGGCCTCGAAGAAGCAAGATCGGCAGGCAATTCAGCAGAAACCATGGTTTGTTTTTCTGCTGTCCTTTAGTGTGCTAACCGCTATTCTTTTGCCCATCGCGGAGAAGGTCGGCTATTGGACTTCGGCCTTTCCTGCCTCGCTGCTCCTGTCACTTTTTCCGACGGCCGTTGCTGTTGTTCTTCACCGAAAGCGCTGAGTGCGGCTGTGTAAGACACTTGGGGCTGCTCTGAAAAGTGGCCGTGTCCTTCGCGTTTCACAGACAATTCTCTAAACCTGTTGCAAAAGCGTCGGGATAGGCAGCTATGTCTTCTGCTATCCTTAAAGTGATTTTGCTTGGCAAAAAGGAGAATGTTCTATGTCGAAACTGATTAACCGTGATTTTAAGTATGATGTCCTTCACCTGATTCAGGAACGTTGGTCTTCTAGGGCTTTTGACCAGAAGAGACAGATTAGTGATGAAGATTTGGAAGCCATTTTGGAGGCGGGGAGTTATGCGCCTTCTTGTTTTAATGAGCAGCCTTGGCGTGCCGTCGTTGCCCGACGGGGAACGAAAGTCTTTGATGCAATCGTGGCGACTTTGACTCCCGGCAATCAGGCGTGGGCTCCTTTCTCGGATGTGCTTATGGTCATGATGAGCAAGAAGACCTTCAGCCGCAATGGTTCGCCGAACCGTTTCAATCAATTTGACTCCGGTGCGGCGTGGGGTTTCCTTCTACTTGAAGCCCAAAAACGTGGCATCTTAGCGCATCCCATGGGCGGCTACAATCTGAACTTATTAAAAGAAAGCCTGAAGATCGACGACGATCTGGACATTTTAGCCGTCGCCGCCATTGGCTATTACGGCACCAAAGAATATTTACCCGAAGCCGTCCAAGCCAAAGAAATCCCCAACACCCGCAAGAAAGTTGAAGAGCTTTTGATTGTCCCGGAACTCGAGGACTGATCAGAGACTGTCCAGAGAAGCGGATCCTAGAGAAACAGATCAAAAAGTAGCGGATCCTAGAAAAGCAAATCAAAAAAGGAGTCCCCATGCTAGATTTTTCATTTTACAGTCCAACGAAATTTTACTTCGGCCGTAACACCGAAGAAAAAGTAGGCAAAGCCGTTCGCGAAGTCGGGGCCACCAAAGTCCTCGTCCACTATGGCAAAGGCTCCGCTGAGCGTTCTGGCCTACTTGCCCGCGTTCGTCAATCCCTGACAGAGGCCGGCATTTCCTTCATTGAACTTGGCGGCGTTGTCCCGAACCCCGAGCTCTCCCTCGTCTACGAAGGCATCGGTCTCGGCCGTGAAGAAAACGTCGATCTCGTCCTCTCCGTCGGAGGTGGCAGTGCAGCAGATTCGGCCAAAGCCATCGCCGCCGGCATCCCCTACGATGGCGATGTTTGGGACCTGTACGAAGGTACCGCCAGAGCCGAAAAAGTCCTCCCGGTCGCCACGATCTTGACTTTGGCCGCGACCGGTTCCGAAGGCTCCAACTCTTCTGTCATCAGCAAAGTGACGCCAGACGGTGTATTGAAGCGCGGCTTCAACTCCGACTTGATTCGCCCAGTCTTCAGCATCTTGAATCCTGAACTCACCTTCACCGTGCCCAACTACCAGATTGCTTGTGGCACAACTGACATCTTGTCCCACGTCTTAGAACGCTATATCAGCAATACGGAAGATGTTGACCTTACCGACCGCCTCAGCGAAGCCGTCATGCAAGCGGTGATCTCAGCTGCACCGAGGGCTTTGGCCAACAACGAAGACTACGACTCCCACGCAACCTTGCTCTGGGCCGGAACCATCGCCCACAATAACTTGTTGGGTGTCGGACGCGAGCAGGATTGGTCCACGCACCAGATCGAGCACGAAATTTCTGCTGACTACAAGGTCGCTCACGGGGCCGGCCTCGCGGTGATTTTTCCCGCCTTCATGACCTATACCTTGCAGACCAACATCCCGCGTTACCAGCGTTTCGCCACCCGTGTCATGGGCGTGCCTGACGATCCGTACCACCCGGAGGCTGTGGCCAAAGCCGGAATCAGCCGCTTCCGTTCCTTCCTTTGGGAGATCGGCATGCCTTCTACGTTGCGCACTTTTGGCTGCAAAGAAGAGAACCTTCCCGGTCTGGCAAGTCGCGTGCGCCGCACAAATGGTGACAAAGTCGGCTACTTCCAACCGCTCTCCAACGAGGACATCCTCAACATCTTGCGCTTGTGCTATTGATGATTGTGCTATAGATGCTTGTGCTATAGATGCTTGTGGATTCTTCCACCAATCACACAGAAAAATTACACGGCTAAAAAGACACCCATGAAACGAAGGTTTCATGGGTGTCTTCATCTTGGTGACCCTAACGAGAATCGAACTCGTGATTCCGCCTTGAGAGGGCGGCGTCTT
>CAZCLL010000145.1:561-5538 GCA_964499555.1 uncultured Fastidiosipila sp. | reverse complement strand
TTTTTCGACGCTGTTGCTGCGGCAGGCGTTGAGGTAGTCGTCGAAGCTCATGCCTGTGATTTGTTTGAAGATTCGGGAAAAGTAGTATTTGCTGAAGCCGGATTTTAAGGCGAGATCGTCGAGGTTGAGGTCTTCGCAGGAGTGGGTGCGGATGAATTCGCACATGTCGTAGATGATGGAGATTTGTCTTTGGAGGGAGATGTCTTTTTCGAATTCGAGGGTGTTGGGGCCTCGTTGGGGAATGTGGCTTTTTACGATGTAGTCGCCCAGGATGGAGGCGAATTTGAGGATTTCGGCGAAGGTGATGACGTCTTTGAAGGTGGATTGGCGGTTTTCGTTTTCGATGACTCGGCCAAGGCTTTCTTGGAGGGTTTTGTTGATTTCGGGTTGCTCTGTTCGGCTGATTTTGTAGCAGGGGGAGAGGAGGGGCATGATGGATTGGATCTCGCCGAATTCCAGGAGGATGGAGGGATCGACGAGGATGATGAGGCGGTCGCCTTGGTTCATGGGGTTGTCGATGGAGTGGAGGATGCCTGGGGCGACCCAAATGATGTCACCGGGGGTTAAGTCGTATTCTAGGTTGCTGACGGTGAGATGGTAGTCGCAACGGAGGGGCATGATGATTTCGATGGCTAAATGCCAATGGAGTGGGTAGTCGGTGTCTTCGTCGTTGTGGTAGAAGCGGACACGGGAGTTGTCGATGTAGTCTACGGTTTCTTTGGTTCCATCTAGATGTGCGATCATGTGTGCGTACCTATGTGTGTGGTGGGGTGATTGTCTATCAATCACTCTAGCAGATGAAATTGGGGATCGCAAGATATGACCACAAGATTTGTGTGTAAATTGACAAGATACATGTAGTTTTTAGCGATATGACCAATTAATATAGAGGTAAACAGGGTATCTTCAGAAATGAAAACTGTAAAGATGCACAAGCGATTTGGTTTTTATTCTGAAATTCCCGATTCTTAGGCTATGCAAATTTCGCACTTCGGTCATTGGTGTCCGGACAGATGGTCAGGAGGCAAGGTTTGCATGGAAGGTAGGCCGACCTTTGCGAGGTCGATGCCGGGTTTGGTGCCCGGTAATGGATAAATGGCTTTACACGAGGAGGAAATCGAATGAAAAAGTTGCTCTCAATGCTACTTGCTTCGGCCTTGATTTTTGGCTTAGTTGCGTGTGGCGGACAGGTTACGACGACAGGTGGTTCGCCAGAGACGACGCCTGCGCAGTCCGGTGAGAAACAAGTGATTAATCTTTGGTCTTTTACTGATGAGGTTCCAAAGATGGTGGAAAAATTCTTGGCGAATCATCCAGATGCGGCTGCGAATTACGAACTGAAAACTACGATTATTGCGACAACGGATGGTGCGTACCAACCTGCGCTGGATCAGGCTTTGGCCGGCGGAGGAGCGGACGCTCCGGACATCTATGCTGCTGAGGCGGCTTTTGTGTTGAAGTATACCCAAGGTGAGGCGGCGAGATATGCGGCGGCTTACAAGGATTTGGGCATTGACGTGGACAAGATGATTACGGATTCGGAGATTGCGCCGTACACGGTGGAGATTGGTACGAATCCGGATGGCGATGTGGTTGGACTGGGCTACCAGGCGACGGGTGGGGCGTTTATTTATCGGCGCTCGATTGCGAAGGATGTTTGGGGCACGGATGATCCTGCGGTGATTAAAGATAAGGTGGGTCCCGGTTGGGATACTTTCTTTGGTGCTGCGGAGGAGCTGGCTGCGAAGGGCTATGCGATTGTTTCCGGTGATGGTGATGTGTGGCATGCTGTGGAAAATAGTTCGGAGCAGCCTTGGGTTGTGGATGGTAAGTTGACGATTGATCCAAAACGTGAGCAGTTCTTGGATTATTCGAAGATGCTGAAGGATGAAGGCTACATGAATGATACGGTGGACTGGCAGGATGCGTGGTTCGCTGACATGAAAGGGGAAGGCGAGAAACAGGTGTTCGGCTTCTTTGGCCCGGCATGGCTGATTAACTACGTGATGGCGCCGAATAGCGGTGGTGCGGCTGTAGGCGAAGGGACCTATGGTGACTGGGCTGTGGCTGAGCCGCCGGTTGGTTTCTTCTGGGGTGGCACGTGGGTGCTCGGCAATAAGGATACGCAGAAGAAGGATATCGTTGGCGATATTATTGAGTGGATTACGCTGGATTCGAGCGAGACGGGCTTGCAATATGAGTGGGCGAACGGGACGTTCGGTGGTGAAGGCGGAACGAAGGATGCGGTGGCTTCTGGAAAAGTGATGGGAGTGAGTGATGGTTCGCTGGCGTTCCTCGGTGGGCAGAATATGTTTGATGTGTTTGTGCCGGCGAATGAGTTTGCGAACGGGAAGAACCTGACTCCGTTTGATGAGACGATTAACCGTTATTGGAGAGACCAGGTGAATGCGTATAAGGCGGGCGAAAAGGACCGCGAGAGCGCAATCCAAGATTTTAAGCAGATGGTTGCGGATAATCTGGATGTGATTGTTGATTAGGCTTGTGCGTTGGGTGGGGGCGTGGCTGGGCGTTGAGGCTTACGCTTGCGCTCACCCACGTAAGCGCACTATTGCAGGGCATAGCATGGCATGGCGTAGCAGACATGAATAGTATGGCATGGATAGCAGGGTACCGATCTGCTTGTGAAGAGTCGGTCGGTACTCCAATTTCACAAGAAGGGAAAGGAGTTGCTCCCTATGACAAGTAGCTCAAGCCAGACGGGTCAAGTGATGAACCAGGCGGGTCAAGTGAGGCGTAAGAGACGAGGAATTAACTATGCGAAGTATGGGTACTTTTTTAGTATCCCGTTCGTGCTGGTGTTCCTGGTTTTTTCGTTGTACCCGACGATTTACACGGCTGTGATTGGTTTCACGGATTTGAAGGGGCTGGGCATTTCTGAATGGCATTTTCTGGAGGATTTGTTCGAGAATTTCAAATTGATCCTGAACAACAATACATTTAAGACTTCGCTTCGTAATACGGTGCTGATTTGGGTGATTAATTTTATTCCGCAGATTGTTTTGGCACTGGTGCTTACGGGCTTATTTACTTCGAACTCCCTGAAGCTAAAAGGGCAAGGTTTCTTTAAGGTGGTCTTCTACTTGCCGAATATCATTACCGCAGCGACGGTTGCGATCTTGTTCAATGCGCTTTTTAGTTATCCAAAGAGCCCGGTCAATGATTTGCTGATGGGTCTCGGGATCCTTACAGAACCTTACAATTTTTTCGTTAAGAAGACGGCTGCTCAGTTGATCGTGGCTTTCATCCAGTTTTGGATGTGGTATGGCTATACGATGATTATTTTGATTTCAGGGACATTGGGCATTAATCCGGAGATTTTTGAAGCGGCGGAATGCGATGGGGCGACGGGTATTCAGCGCTTTTTCTACATTACGATTCCAAATTTGCGAACGATCCTTGTTTATACTTTGATCACGAGCTTGATCGGTGGTCTGAATATGTATGATATTCCGAAGTTGTTCCTCAATGGGCAACCGGATAATGCAACGACGACGGTGAGTGTATTTATCTACAATCAGGCGTTTAGTGGGAGTTATTTGTATAACCGTGCGGCGGCTGCGAGTATGATCATGTTTGTGATTATTGCTTTCCTTTCGAGCTTGATCTTCTTCCTGATGCGCGACCGAGATGCTTCGCGTGAGAAGAAGCGCGAGAAAGCCGCCCGCAAGGCCGACCGTACGGGCGAGCCAGGGTTTGGGCCAGGGTCTGGATCAGGGTTTGGGCCAGGGTTTGGGCCAGCAGCGAACCGACCGCAGGATCCCACAGCAAAGAGGGAGGGCTAAAGGTATGAGTTTGCGTACACGGAAATCTCCCGCGAAGATCGTTTTACGGCTTGTGATTTATGTGTTCCTGATTTTTCTTGCGATTTTGAGTTTGATGCCTTTTGTGATCATGCTGGTGAATTCGACCAGGAGCACGCCAGAAATTCAGGCCAGCTCGATATCACTGATTCCATCGACCTATTTGCAAAATAACTATCGGATCTTGACCGGGAAATCGTTTGATCCGCTGACGGGCTTCAAGAATTCTCTGATTATTTCGAGTTTCTCGACGGCCCTCACGATCTATTTTTCGACCTTGACGGCGTATGCTTTGGTGGCCTATCGCTGGAAACTTCGGAGCTCGTTCTTTGGTTTCATCATGGCGGTCATGATGATTCCGGCGCAGGTGACCAGTATCGGTTTCTACCAATTTATGTACCGGATTGGTATGACGAATAATTTTCTGGCTCTCATCCTGCCCTCGATTGCGGCGCCGGCTGCGGTCTTCTTTATGCGGCAGTACATGTTGGGGGCTTTCCCTTTGGAGATTCTGGATTCAGCGCGGATTGATGGTTCGGGCGAGTTTTACACCTTTAACCGGATCGTGATTCCGATGATGAAGCCAGCGATGGCGACCCAGGGGATTTTCAGTTTCGTGAGCAGCTGGAACAGTCTCTTCATGCCAACCATCCTCTTAACCAACAGCGACAAGTATACCCTGCCCATCATGGTGAGCCTTTTGCGCGGGGACATCTACAAGACGGAGTATGGGGCCGTTTATTTGGGCCTCAGTCTTACCGCTTTGCCGCTGCTTGTCATATACTTTGTGTTATCAAAATACATTATTGCAGGGGTTGCCTTGGGCGGTGTCAAGGGTTAGTGCGCCTTTGGCCAAAGCCGCCCAGACGACTTACGTACGAATAAGCTAGAAGGAGTATCTATGGGGAATACGTATCATGTAGCGAAGACAGGGCGAGATGAAGGGCCCGGCACGGCCGAGTTTCCTTTTTTGACGATCCAAAGGGCCGCCGAGGCCGCCTGGCCGGGTGACCGAATTTTGGTTCACGAAGGGGAGTATCGGGAATGGGTCAATCCTCCCCGGGGCGGCCTGGGCGAGCAGCGTCGCATTGTTTATGAGGCGGTGCCGGGCGAGCACGTGTGGATCACGGATCCGGACGCGCCCGCGTGGCTGCGC
>CAZCLL010000145.1:0-551 GCA_964499555.1 uncultured Fastidiosipila sp. | reverse complement strand
CCGGGCGAGCACGTTGTGATCAAAGGTTCCGAACGGATCCGCGATTGGGAACTGGTCCAAGGAACCGTTTGGAAGACAGTGCTACCCAATTCGCTTTTCGGCGCCAAAAATCCTTACCAAGAAAAGGTTTGGGGCGATTGGCTTGTGTACCGCCCCAACATTTGCCATTTGGGTGAGGTGTACTTGAACGGCATGTCCTTCTATGAAGTCGAGACACTAGAGGAGGTGGCGGCGGCTTTGGCCAAAGAAACCACCCTCGACCACTGGACTCGCCAAGAGACCGCCATCAAAAATGTGGAGCAGACGAAGTACCGCTGGTTCGTGGAGAGCCAGGCGGAGACGACAACGATTTACGCCAATTTTCAGGGGGCGGACCCGCGCGAGGCGCTCGTGGAGATCAATGTGCGGCCGTATTGTTTCTACCCGGAGATGACGGGGATTGATTATCTGACGGTGCGGGGCTTCGAGATGGCGCACGCAGCGACGCCTTGGGTGCCGCCGACTGCGGATCAGCCCGGGCTTCTGGGCGCGCACTGGAGCAAGGGCTGGGT
>CAZCLL010000144.1:2151-5671 GCA_964499555.1 uncultured Fastidiosipila sp. | reverse complement strand
GCTCTCACCGATAAACTGATTGCCGGTGCGAGTGTGGCGCTTAAATTCTCAACAAAGCATTCAGGCGGATCAACGCATGGCGATAATTACTGGTATGGTACGGCTTATGTCGTATCTATCTCTATGAACGCCGCGCAAAATGAACCCGCATCATTCACGGTGAATTTCAAGGGGACAAGCACACTAACTAACGCGACGAGGACATAACAATGGCAACAAGTGGAGTTTTCAACGGAACGCTGATTGGCGTATATATCAACGAGCGGCTTATTGCCCTCGGCAAGTCGCACACTCTCAACATCAACGTGGACGAGATGGATGTGACGAGCAAGGACTCAGCCCTCTGGGGCGAGTTCCGTCCGACCGTAAAGCATTGGGATGTGTCGTGCGACCACCTCATGCAGCTTGACGGCACGCACAACGTGGACAACCTCATGGACTACCTTATTGCCGGTACATCGGTTCACCTAAAGTTCAAGACGAATGTGAGTGGTGATCCTTACTGGCACGGGACGGCTTATGTGGTTTCCATTTCGATGAATGCCGCACAGAATGAACCGGCATCGTTCACCGTCAACTTTAAGGGGACGAGCCAATTATATAACGCAACACAGACTTAATGAATGCACCGCATTTTATCGTTCTGCCTGTAAAGGCTCGGCGCTTCGGGATATTTCCCTATTGGCGCAACCAGGCGTTCTTTTTCAATATGAGTGCATGGATGTCATTTTACGATGAATACGGGTGGGACTTGGAACTCATCCCGAAAATACCTCCGGCTGAACTAACTTCTAAAATGATTTTCCATGCCGCCAAGCAGGGCAACTACGAACAGGGCAAACCGTTCAGGATGTCTTACCTTGAACTCACCACGCAGGTCGCCAATATGAGGCGCGAAGACGGTGAGAAGCTGGACGAGGTGTTTAAGTCATCGGCGACGGTGGTCAGTGAGAAGATGCAGGGCATCGCTAAAAGTGCGTCAAAAAAAAAGTAACACGAGATAGCTTGTTAGCCCTTGCCATCGGACAGATGGGACTAAGCCCTGAAGCGTTCTACAATATGTCACTGAAAGAGTGGACGATGGCGCAGCAGGGCTTTTTCGATATGGAGGAGGCGAAGATGCGGGGCGAATGGGAGCGGGCAAGGTGGATGGCGTATGTGTTCTTAAAGCCGCACGACACGAAGAAGAACCTGCACTCGGTGACAGACCTCGTAAAGTTCTCCTGGGAGAAGGTGGAAGACGGGAGCGACCTGCTGGATGAAGAAACGATGGCGTACCTCGCCCGCAAGATGGGACGGTACGTTGACAACGAGGGTAACTTTTTTAACGCATAGCGATGGCACTAAGAAACCGATTGGCACAACCACTGCACACCACGAAGGGCGGCACGCTTGTTCAGGCTAATCTCGGTATTCACGGTGTCGATGAGACCATTGCCCATTTGAACAAGATGGGTGCTGACGTAAAGTACAATGCCATCAAGAAAGGCGTGACGAGCGCAGGCCAACTATTGCGTCAGGCTATGCTTGCCGGTGTAAAGACAAGCGGAAGAAAGACTATCACCGTCGAACATACCTATGGCAAGGGTAAGCGTAAGTTTACCCTGAAGCAGAAAGAGCGTGGTGTTCTCCGCAAGGCATTAACGGTAGCCAAAGCGGTGCTGCAACGCAAGAGCAAGGACGGCACAACTATGGTGTGGGTGGGTGCGACGTGGAAGCGTTACGGCAGGCCATACAACGCGTGGTATCAGCACTTTTATGAGTTCGGTCATAAGGCACGCAACGGGACATGGGTAAAGGGAGCGTTCTACGCTAACAATGCCTATAAGATGGTGAAGGATAAGTGCGTAAGGATTATTGAGTACAATGTTCAAAAGGTAGTTAAAAAATATTAAGCGATATGCCAGCGAGTTATGTAGGTGCTACAAGGCCCGGTAGGGGCGGTTCGGGTACAGGGGTTCATGTGCCTATCTCCGGCGACAGCAAGGGGCTTGAGGCTGCCATACGTCAGGCTACTTCTGCGCTTCAGGGGTTCGGTAAGAATGTATCTGGCATAGGGCAGGTAATGGCCGCTGCATTTAGCGTTAATGCCATAATGGGTTTTGCTTCAGAGTCAGTGAAACTAGCGGCTACATTAGAAGGTGTGACTGAGGCGTTTGACCGTCTTGCAAATGCTGACTTTTTAAGAAAATTACAACAGGCTACTCGTGGTACGGTAAACAACCTTGAGTTGATGAGGCAGACCGTCCGCGCCAACAACTTTCAGATCCCACTTCAACAGTTACCTACCCTATTTGAGTTTGCCGCCAAGCGTGCTGCTCAGACGGGGGAAAGTGTTGACTACCTTGTCGAAAGTATCATCCTCGGTATTGGTCGTAAAAGCCCGCTTATCCTCGATAATTTAGGTATCTCTGCCGTCCGTCTCCGTGAGAAGTTGCGTGGCGTTGGCGTTGAGACCGCTTCAGTCGCTGAAATCGCTAAGATAATGGGCGAGATCATCGACGAGGAAATGGGTAAGATGGGAGAAGTAACGCTGACATCCGCCCAAAAGATGCAAAGACTTGGGGCATCATTCGATAATTTTAAAATGACAATAGGGGCGCTAATTATTGACACTGGTTTGATAGATTGGTTCGATAAGTTAGCGTTCTACATTGATAGGCTTAATTATACACTAAAGGACTCCTCATTAGAAGGATTTGTAAAGAACTGGGCTTTAATAGTCAGGTCTCCATTAGCCGGGGTTATTAATGGTTTCAAACAGTTTGTTTCCGGGGCAAATGAAGCATCAAGGGCTGAAGCCGAGATGGAAGCCCGTATGCGGGGGCTTGAGAATGCTATGAATGCGGATAAGCAAGAGATAGAGGAACTTACGATGTCCCTTGCTACAAACGGAGTCCCCGTCAAAGAAGCCTACATAAAAGCGACAGAGTTGCTGATCCTTCAACTCATCCGTGAAAGGGAGGAGGTATATGACAATGCCGAGGCTTATGAAGCCTACTCAAAGAGAATAGACGCGCTGCGGATACAAAAAGAAGCAGCCACCGTTACCACTATTGCCACGCTTGAAGAAGAATTAAAAGCACTCATTGAAAAGCGGGACAACGAAAATATAGCCAATCTCCAGGTAATCAATGACTACAATGAGCAGATACGCTTATTGCAGGAAAAGATAAAGCGGCTTAAGGGCGAGATTGACGTAACAAAAGACTTAAAGAAGGCACGAGAGGAGGCACGCAAAGCAGACCAAGCCTCGATGAAGACGATAACGGACAACATCGGCGCTAAAACATGGTCTGACGTTAAAGCTGCAAATGCCTTTGGTTCATTTGCTTCACCGGATGATGTTGAGCGTATGAAACAAATTGGCGACCTTATGCTATGGGTAGGCCAACAATACATGACCGGTGGGCAGTATATCATTGAGACTAATAAAGAATTAGACCGTTCGTTCAGGACAACTTTCATAGATGCAGTTGCAGAGATGAAGAAGAATGCTGAACAAATGGTGATGGATACC
>CAZCLL010000144.1:0-2124 GCA_964499555.1 uncultured Fastidiosipila sp. | reverse complement strand
TCAATCATTCAGTCTGCGTTTCAGATCATTGCCGCTTACATGGCTGAGTCTGCCGCGACAGCCTTCGCCTCTGGTGCTGCAATTGGTGGTCCAGCTGCACCAATAACAGGGGCGGCATTGGCAATGGCGACCATAGCCGCGTTTATGGCTACAGTCCCGGCAGTTGCGATGGCACAGGGCGGTATCGTCCCGATGGGTTTCCCCGGCGACACCTACCCGGCAATGCTTTCATCTGGTGAAGCCGTCATACCTCCGCATAAACTTGATAGCATAATGGGTGGGGGACAGGTCGTTGTTCTTGATACTATCATAAGGGGTGAGGATATATACCTTATCCAGCAGAAACAGGCAACTAAAAATGCGAGGTACAAGTAATGGCTGGTGAAGTATATAGGTTGCAGTTCGATGATGCCAACGAGAACGAGATTACGGTTGACATCATAAAGGACGGTTACGTTGGCGCTATGACCGAAATTATAGGAGGCGCAAACCCTTGTATGCTTCGTATGCTTGGTGAAGGCGACTCGAAGTTCTCACACATAAAGGCTACTGAATGTACCCTTGAACTTTACAGCACGACATCGCTTCAATACCTGCCGTTATTCACAGAACCGGCTAAGACGTACCGCGTTTCGGTATATCGTGGGATAGACCCGTTATGGCAAGGGTTCATCAATCCAGACTTCTATACAGAGCCGTTCCTACCCGCCCCGTACATCACGACGCTAACCGCAACAGATGGTATAGCGTATCTAAAAAATGTTGACTACCCGGTTACGCCTGGGACATTCAGGGAGAGCGTTATAACAATCATAGCCAACTGCATAAAGCAGATAGGGCTACCGAATACCATGGGTATCAAGGTGGCACTCGGTATGTCAGCGACCACGAATGCGGATGGGGTTGTTACGAGCAGGCTGCTTGAAAAGTTATTCATTGATTACAGGGCATTCAGGGACGGCACTACATGGACGACATGGAGTTGCTACGATGTGCTGAACGAGATCCTTGCCTCATTTAACGCAAGGTTATTCCAGTACGCCGACTCGTGGCACATCGAAAGGATTGACCATAAGAAGGATGCTTATGACGTTGAGATATATGACCATGACGGTGTTTTCATAAACACAGATAGCGGATATAATGCCGTTGTGCCGCTCACCGCTTATTCGACAGGTGATATTATCCGTTTCATAAACACACCAGCCAGGCTTGAGGTACAGCCAGCCTACAAGGGATTTAGCGTTGAGCAGGAGTTCGGGCAGAGGTTAAATATATTGCCGTTCTCAAATTTTGAAGGGGCATTCTTGGAAGAAGATTTTACGGGGCTTAATACTTTGCGGTATTGGGATAACGACAAGGGGACTGAGCAGGCTATACTTGTGAAGGTTGCATCGAAAGTTGACCCGAATAAGCGTCTGTTAAAAATGAAGGGCATAAATTATGCTATTGGTCAAGTCCCGGTTTTCACAGCCTATATTTCACCAAAAGAGACGGGTTCTCCGGCATCATCTTTTCAGTGGACTTACAATGAGGGTGCTATAAATGAAAGCGCCCTGATGGATTGGGTACTTGGGACTGGTTCGTTACGTCTAAAATGGAAAGCTTACGCAAAATGGGATGAGTTCAGCGATGATCCACCGGGGTTGCAAGTCAATATGAGGTTGCTGTTGAATTGCAGCGGTAATGTCTATATAGCGTGGTTCACGCCCAATCAGTTCGAAGAATACGAATGGAATTTAGTTGGTGGAACGGGGAGCATTGGAACGCAGAGCCACCTTTCATATAAACTGCCAAAAGACAGATGGGTTGAAGGTGAAACCCGGTTTACTTGTCCTGCCGCAGAGATAGGTAACTTCCAGACGTATGTAGGCGTCAACCTACTCATTTCATCCCCGAACCTATCAGCAGCGTCTATGGGTTTGGACGATGGTGTCTTATTTGAGTACATACAACTGTACTTCTCGGACGATTCGGAGGATGAAAAGGTTAGGTTCTATGATGCCGTGATAGATGATGATAACATATTAGAGCCAGAAGAGTATCTATTTAAGTTTGGCGATGTTCCGCTGCCATACAGCACTAAACCAGAGTCCGTTGATGGTGGTGCGCTCGTGAATAAGT
>CAZCLL010000143.1:2006-5708 GCA_964499555.1 uncultured Fastidiosipila sp. | reverse complement strand
TCGCTTAAGTTCAGTGAAAATCAAAGACCTGGATTATTCAGCAGACCCTAAGTATGGATATCAACAAATCCTGACCATCGTATCTTATTATCCAAATAGCCACTCCCTTAAGAATTTTACGAAAGCACTCCCTAGTGGCCACGAGCCAGGTAGAATCAGCGGATATCGAGTAGAACGTACAGCCAATACAAGAGTCTCTTCCGCTACAATGGAAAATAAAACCACCAGGATAACTACCGCATCCAATAAAAATCAACGACAAGAATAACTACCGCTTCTAGGCACTTGCCGCAAGTCATGAACTTGCTGCGAGGGCAGGTAGTTAGATGCGGTTGAGAATCCCTTATCCGTCTGTTACTCCAGCTGATATCCACAGCGGCTCGTATATTCGGTCTTTCAAGTGCTGAGATGGATGTGAATCCTTGCGTTAATTTGATGTTTTGGGCGGAAGAGTCTCTTGTGTTCGGTGCGTGTTCAGGTCGATATCCCTCGACTCCAGCTTTTCGAGGCCGCTAGCTGGTTTATTGGAAGAATTAAGTTGGCTAGCTCTTTAGATAACAAGATGCGCTGGACAAAACTTGT
The DNA here is from genome assembly GCA_964499555.1 of uncultured Fastidiosipila sp. GTDB lineage: Bacteria > Bacillota > Clostridia > Saccharofermentanales > Fastidiosipilaceae > JAAYZH01. Next base: position 5,126 of record CAZCLL010000143.1, on the reverse strand, counting down.
CTCGATCCGAGTTTAACATATTATAGATCACCTAATTTTCTGAAAAACAGCTCAGAAACGTCCCCGTGGGGGCGATTTCGGGCGATTATGAGTGGTTTTCTCACCAATCACCCAGCAAAACTCGTCTCCAGCTTGGATCGAGACGAGTTTTGTCCATTTACCATGTTACATAAATGGCTGACCAAGCGTGACCCTTACGAATCGCTATCCTACTTGCTAGGAAGAGGAGCCTCTTGGGAACCCAAGATCAGCAGAACACCAGCAAAACAAACACTAGCGACGAAGACCGCTATCAAATTGCGAAGCATTCTGCAAAAGCTCTTGCTCCTTCATGTAGCGCGTAGGGTCTAGAGGAAACTTTGCAAGTAAAGCCCCCACCAAAGTGCAAAGCCAAATCAGTGCAGATAACAGAAAAATCCATGACCAGGTCAAGACAAATAGTAAAACAGAAAGCAGCAACAAAATGCCAGAACTAATCAATAGAAATCGCCGACCATCATCTCTTTTGCGATAAAAAAGAGTCATGACCGCCATAAACAAAACAACAATAATCCCCAAAAACAGAACCACTAACGCCACAGCCACAATATTTCGAAGCCCGAAACCAGCGATCGAATCCCGATTCAAAATCAACAAGCGGCGCAACCCAGCAGTCAAGCGCCGCGAAGCAAACCCGGCCCCAACCATCGTGAAAAACATAAACGCAAACAAAACAAAGGACAGAACAATATCTGCCACGCCGGCAATCGTTAGAAAGATCGTGCCTTTCGTTCCTTGTGGGTACTTCGCCATGCTAGATCCTCCCCAAAAAGTTTCTCCAACCATTATAGAGCAAACACCAAGAAACAAGCGCGAAAAAACACCTGGTTCCCAATTCGAGAGCCAGGTGCTTTCAATTTCACCATTCACTTATCGGCTACTTTGGCCAAAGCCGGAGCTTACAGGTCAGCGCCCAGAATCACAAACCAAACGCTTACGCCTCGTCCTCTTCGCTTGCCGAACCAGCATCAGCATCAGCCAATGAAGAATCAGCAGCGCCTTCAGATCCAGAACCACCAGCACCACCGGCGCTGCAACCAGCACCAGCACCAACACCAGCACCAGCACCACCAACACCCGCACTTGACACGCTTTCGAGGATAGGGGTGGGTTCGGCGACTTTGGCCAAGGAAGTGTCAGCGGGCTCAATGGAGATCTGGTTGTCACGGACCACAATGCGGGCCATGTCACCTAACTTGATCTTGCCGTCGAGCATAGCCTCGGACAAGCGATCCTCGACTTCACTCTGAATCTTACGACGCAAAGGACGCGCACCGTACTGCTGGTCGGCACCCTCGCGGGCGAGCCAGGAAACCGCCTCGTGGTCCGCTTCGAGGATGATGCCGATGTCTTTGACGCGGCTAACCAACTTGTCCAGGAGGAGGCCCACAATCTTCTCGAGCGACTCGGCACTCAGCATGTGGAAGAAGACAATCTCGTCCACGCGGTTGATGAATTCAGGGTTGAAGGTCTTGCGAAGCTCGTCCATCACCAGCTCCTTCGCCTGGTCATAGCTGCGACCGCCGTAAAGATCCAGATCCACTTCCTTCTCGTCCGCAGAAGCCGAGCTGAAGCCAATCGTCCGCCCTTGCGAGGTCAGGAGGGTTCTCGCCCCAATATTCGAGGTCATGATCACAATCGTGTTGCGGAAATCCACCGTGCGCCCCTGACCATCCGTCAAGCGGCCATCGTCTAGGATCTGCAACAAGATGTTGAACACATCCGGGTGCGCCTTCTCAATCTCGTCGAAGAGCACCACACTGTACGGACGACGGCGCACCGCCTCGGTCAGCTGGCCGCTCTCCTCGTAGCCCACGTAGCCCGGAGGCGAGCCGATGAACTTGCTTACATCAAACTTCTCCATGTACTCCGACATGTCGAAGCGAATCAGAGCCTTCTCATCCCCGAACATTTCGGTGGCCAAAGCCCTCGCCAGCTCAGTTTTACCCACACCGGTTGTTCCCAAGAAGATGAAGGAACCCGTCGGCCTCGTCGGATCCTTGAGCCCTAAACGGCCGCGGCGAATCGCACGGGAAACGGCACTCACTGCCTCCTCTTGGCCAATCACGCGAGCATTCAGGCGCTCTTCCAGGTCACGAAGCTTCTCTTGATCCTCTTCCGTCAGCTTGGTGACTGGAATGCCACTCCAGCTGGAAACAATGTCGGCGATGTCGTCGGCTTTTAGGACATTATCGCTATCGACGCGGCGCTTCCAGGTCGCACTCATGCGATCCATCTCCTCGCGAAGGCGCAGCTCATCGCGGCGAAGTTCAGCCGCCCTTTCGAACTCTTCCTTCTCCGCCGCCACCTGCTTCTGATCCTCGATGACGCGAAGTTTATCTTCCAGATCCTTCATCTCTTGCGGCTCTGTGAAGTTGTTCAGGCGAAGCTTCGACGCCCCCTCATCAATGAGGTCGATGGCCTTATCCGGCAAGAAACGATCCGTAATGTAGCGAACTGACAAGTCCACCGCCGCCTCCATCGCTTCATCCGTAATGCGGACACCATGGTGCGCCTCGTACTTATCCTTCAAGCCATGCAGAATTTGCAGGGCTTCATCCGGACTCGGCTCATTCACCATCACCGGCTGGAAACGCCTGGCCAAAGCCTTATCCTTCTCAATATATTTCCGATATTCATCCAAGGTCGTCGCCCCAATAATCTGGAGCTCGCCCCTCGCCAACAGCGGCTTCAAAATATTCGCCGCGTCCATGGACCCTTCACCGGCGCCCGCACCCACAATCGTGTGCAGCTCATCGATGAACAAAATCACATTCTCCGCATTTTGCGCTTCCTTCAGAGCCTTCTCAATCCGCTTCTCAAACTCGCCGCGATACTTCGCACCGGCCACCATCGAGGTCAAATCCAGCAGAATAATCCGTTTGTCCTTCAAAACATCCGGCATATTCCCTTCCACAATCTTCTGCGCAAGGCCTTCCGCAATCGCCGTCTTCCCCACGCCAGGTTCGCCGATCAAGACCGGGTTATTCTTCGTACGGCGCACCAAAATCTGCATCACGCGATTAATCTCATCCGCACGCCCAATAATTGGGTCCGTCTTCCCATCACGCGCCGCCTCCG
>CAZCLL010000143.1:0-1996 GCA_964499555.1 uncultured Fastidiosipila sp. | reverse complement strand
TCACGGCCATATTGCTCCAGGGTTGGTGTCTCCCCCTTCGCCGCCTTCTTGCCCTGTGTCTTCTGCTTCCGGCCATCCTCCATGCGCTGATTCACATAAAGCTGCAAGTACAGCTGCTGCACATCCACACCCAAAGACGACAGAACCCTAAGGCCCACACTTTCGCCCTCTCGCAGAATCCCCGCCAGCAAATGCTCCGGCTCCACCGCCGTCTCACCACGTCTTTGCGCCTCCAGAATCGTAATCTCCAGCACGCGCTTCGTCCGCGGGGTCAAAAGGCTAATCAGCTCCTCCACCTTCGGCGGGTTCGTCAGTTCAACCGACTTCGGCTTCTTCCCATTCACGTTGGCCAAAGCCGCCGCAAACACCTCCTGCGTCACCCCTTGCTGCCCCAGGCACTCAAAGGCATTCCCTTCCCCTTCAGCCAAAATTCCGGCAATCAAATGTTCCGTTCCCAAATATTCTTGGCCAAAAGAAATCGCCGTCTCATAGGCACTCGCAAACACTTGTGCCGTCCTATCTGTATATCTCATTACCATCTTCTCTCTTCTCCTCTGTTTCGCAAATCTGTTATTCTATTTCGCAATTCCGTAATTCTGTTATTTCGCTAATCCGCTATTCTGTTATTTCGCTAATCTGCGCTGTTCTGTTATTTCGCTAATCTGCGCTGTTCTGTTATTTCGCTAATCTGCTAATCCGCGCTGATCAAAAGATCAACCAGCAAATTCTTCATAATCTTCATCCGCACCAAACCTCGATACAAAGGCGGAATATCCTCCAACGAACTATCCGACAGAGCCGTCGCCATCAAGCGCCCAATCTCCGGTGAAATAATCCGATAATCCAAAAAATTCTGAATATACACATCCGCCTGCTGCTGCGAGAGCTCCTGGCCCAAAGAATTCACCACATGCATGATGTAGCTTGCGCGATTATTCTGTAGATCAATCTTATATATGCGGATCGATCCCCCGCCACCACGCCTACTCTCTACTCGGTAGCCTTGCCCATTCGTAAAACGCGTCGACAAAACATACGTCACCTGTGACGGAACACAATTCACTTTCTCCGCCAACTCACCACGCGTAATCTCAGCAAAGCCATCATTCTCATCCATCATTTCTTTGATGAGCTCTTCAATCAAATCACTAATTTTCGCCATCAGAGCCTCCTTTCAGTCAAATCTTCAAATCTTATGCAGCAACGCACAATTATTTTTTGACTTTATTTGACATTAATTATAGCCCCTCAAACGATAGCGTCAAGTACAGACAAGTCATCTTTCAAAAATCACCGTAGAGAATTCAAAGAATATTAAAAATCTTTTCGCAGAACTTTCAAAATAAACTTCTGCGAAAATTGCTACCGCAGAACTTCGAAAATAAACTTCTGCGAAAATTGCTACCGTTCTTACTGCGAGAACTATGGGGACACAAACATCGTCAACAGTTTTGTGCCGAAACTCATTCTGCTGATGGAGGAAGATAACAAATACTTGCGTTCGGTGCATGTTCAGGTCTATTTCCTTCGGTTCTGCGCAATTATTAGACAGCAAGGTGGGTAAAAGCAACTATATAATAAGTTAAATGAGCAAAACTCGTCTCGATCCAAGCTGGCGACGAGTTTTGCTGGGTGATTGGGCGCGAAGTCACTCAAAATCGCCCCTACAGGGACGTTTCTGAGCTGTTTCTCAGAAAATCAGGAGATCGGTAATATGTTAAACTCGGATCCAGACAAGTTTTGTCCAAGTGTATTATGTTCCCCAAATAGTTGACCACCTCAACACCTCCGCCAAATCAGTTAGCGGCCTCGAAAACTGGAATCGAGGGATATCGAGTAGAACCTACAGCCAACGTAAGAGTCACTTCCGCTCACGATCAAAATCAACGACGAGAATGACTACTGCTCTAAAAAAACTTGCTGTCAGCAGTTAACTGCCTGCTACGCAGACAGTTGGATGCGGTAGAAAATCCCTTGCCTGTCCTCTATTCTGGTC
>CAZCLL010000142.1:0-5760 GCA_964499555.1 uncultured Fastidiosipila sp. | reverse complement strand
TCGAGGTTTATGCCGGAATTCCGGGCTTTGTCAACCGTTCAGCAGACCCTAACTAAATCAAAACATAACAAAATCAAATCATAGCAAAATCAAAAAGCCCCATGGCCTCCTAATGCTGTGGGGAAGGAGGCCATGGGGGGGAATGTGGTTTGTGGGAACTTAAACTTACTCTTGCCAGTAGGGGCCGAGTTTGGTGTAGCGATTGTAGCGGTTTTCGAGGAGAGCCTCGATGGTTGGGGAGGTGGCTTTGATTTCGGCGAGGGCTTGGAGGAAGTATTTTTTGATGCCGGCAGCGGTTTCTTCGGCGTGTTCGTGAGCGCCCGCGCCTGGTTCGACGATGATGCCGTCGGTGATGCCGAGTTCTAGGAGGTCGCGGGCGGTGATGTGCATGACATCGGCGGCTTCGCGTTCGCGGCTGGCGTCTTTCCAGAGGAGGGAAGCGAAGCCGCGGGGGGAAATGACGGAGTAGATAGCATTGGAAAGCATCGCCACCCGATCAGCGACGGCGATGCCCAGGGCTCCGCCACTGCCGCCTTCGCCTATGACGACGGTGACAATTGGGACTTGGAGACGGGACATTTCTGCTAGGTTGACGGCAATGGCCGAGCCCTGGCCTCGTTCTTCGGCGCCAACTCCGCAGTAGGCGCCGGAGGTGTCAACAAAGGTCAGGACAGGGCGCCCAAATTTTTCGGCTTGCTTCATGAGGCGCAGCGCTTTGCGATAGCCTTCGGGATGGGGCATGCCGAACTTAGTGAGGTTGTTTTCTTCCAAATTTCGGCCTTTGCGCTCGGCGATTATGGTCACTGGTTCGCCGCCCAAAATACCAAGGCCGCCCCAAATCGCAGGATCCTCGCCATAGAGGCGGTCGCCTTTGAGCTCATAAAAACTATCAAAAATCAAAGGCAAATAATCAATAATGTTGGGGCGGCCTTTCGCTCGGATCAAATCTAAACTCTCCGACGCAACCGTGACTGGGGGGGCGTCATGGAGGCTGCGGGCGACTTTGGCCGGGAAAAGTTCCTCGTCAGAACGATCCTTGGCGCGCTTCATGACTTGCGACACGCGGGACTCGGACTCGGAACCGGGGCAGTGGAAGGCGAGCAAAGAGCCCAGAGTCGCACGAATGCGGCTTCTAGGGATGATACCGTCCAGGAAACCGTGGCTCTCTTGGAATTCGGCGTGCTGGAAATCGTCGGGGAGCTTCTCGGAAATGGTGCCTTCAATAACGCGGCGGCCGGCAAAACCAATGATGCTGCCCGGCTCGGACAGGATGATGTCACCCAAAGAAGCAAAACTCGCCGTGACCCCGCCGGTGGTGGGGTCCGTCATAAACGCAATATACAGCTGGCCGGCCGCCGAGTGCTTCGCCACCGCAGCGGAAGTCGAGGCCATCTGCATCAGGGACACAATTCCCTCTTGCATGCGCGCCCCGCCGGATACCGTGAACAGCACCACTGGCAGCTTTTCGGATGTCCCGCGTTCGAACAAGCGGATGATCTTCTCCCCCACTGCAGCGCCCATGGAACCCATAATGAAGCGAGAATCCATCGCACCCACCAAGCAGGAAACGCCCTCAATGGTGGCGCGACCGGTGACAACTGCATCGTTGAGGCCAGTTTCCGCCTGCAAACGACGCGTTTTGTCCTCATAGCCGGCAAAATCGATGGGATTGGTGGCGCGGACGTCTTTGTCGAGCTCAACGAAACTGCCCTGGTCGACGACGAGCCAAATCCGCTCCCACGCATTGATGCGGAAATGGTGGTGGCAGAGCGTGCACACCTGGTTGGCGTTCTCAAAATCCTCGCGGAACATGACGCCGCCGCACGCCGGACACTTGATCCAGAGGTCATCCGGAATCGGCTGCTGGTAGGACAAGGGCCGTCTTCTCGAGCCGGTCCCGCCAACGCCGCCGATGCCACCCGCAACGCCACTCCCCTCAGACGTATCTTGTTCTGTATCCGGCCTCGTGACCTGGCGTGCCTCCAATAAGACCGCCTCATCCTGCACACGTTTCTTCACATTGGAAAATAATGAATCAGACATGATGTCTCCTAAACCCCTACCCTTGCTGCAAATTCTGCAGGAATTGCGGCATTTTGCGGTTCAAATAGCCGATATCGTAGTTCCCCGCTATGAATTCCGGGTCGCGCAGAATCGCCAGGTGGAAATCCACATTCGTCGGCACGCCCACCACCGTAAACTCCGTCAGGGCGCGGCGCATCCGGCTAATCGCCATCTCCCGGTCCGGCGCGTGCACGATCAGCTTCGCCAGCATCGAGTCGTAGTACGGCGTAATTTCATAGCCCTGATAAATCGCGCTGTCCACCCGCACCCCGTTGCCGCCGGGCAGCAAGAGGGCTTCCACCTTGCCGGGCGAGGGCCGGAAGTTCTGCAGCGGGTCCTCCGCATTGATGCGGCATTCGATGGCATGTCCGCTAAAATGAATGTCTCTTTGTTTGTAGGCCAAAGCCTCCGCCGCAGCCACTCGGATCTGTTCTTGTACGAGGTTAACGCCACTGACGGCTTCTGAAATGGGATGCTCCACCTGAATTCTGGTGTTCATTTCCATAAAGTAGAAACGGCCATCCCCGTCCACCAGAAACTCCAAAGTCCCCACGCCCAAATAGTGAATCTCTTGCGCAAGACGAACGGAGGTATCGTACATGGCGTTGCGGGTGCTTTCGCTAATGAAAGGCGAGCGCGCTTCCTCCAACATCTTCTGATTACGGCGCTGGATGGAGCAATCGCGGTCGCCCAAATGAATCACGTTGCCGAAACGATCTGCAATGATTTGCACTTCCACATGGTGGGGATTCTGGATGAAGCGTTCCAAATACACGCGATCATCCCCAAATACCGCCCTGGCTTCTTGCCTGGCGGCCATATAGGCTCTGGCCAAATCCTCCGGCGTCTCCGCTAAGCGCATGCCTCGGCCCCCGCCGCCGGCGGTGGCTTTGATCATGATAGGATAGCCGATTTCTTGGGCCGTTTTCTGGGCTTCGGCAATGTTTTCTGGAAGGTCTCGACTGCCCGGAATGACCGGGACGCCGGCCTTCATGGCGGTTTTTTTCGCCGTCGCTTTATCGCCCATCAGTTGGATCATTTCACTTTCGGGCCCAATAAAGGTCACGCCGACCTTCTTACACATCCTGGCAAAAGCCGGATTCTCCGACAAGAAACCGAATCCTGGATGCACCGCCTCCGCCCCAGAAACGGTACAGGCCGCCAAAATGGCCTGGGCATTCAAATAGCTGTCGGTCGCGGAGGCGGGCCCAATACAAATGGCTTCATCGGCCAAATTGACGTGTAAAGATTCCCGATCCGCTTCGGAATAGACCGCCACGGTTCGGATGCCCATATCGCGGCAAGCCCTGATGATGGTGACCGCAATTTCGCCGCGGTTAGCAATGAGGATTTTACGGAACATCTTGGTCCTTACTCCTTCTCCGCAGCTGGCGCATCGCCTAGGGCAAATGTCATGTCCAAAGAACAGCAGAGCTTCGTGCCGACGTAGGCTTTACCAGAACCGGTGCCCACGGGGCCACGCATCTGGCCAATGGTCACTTCGATGCGCAGAAGGTCACCCGGGACGACTTTGTTTTTGAATTTCACTTTGTCCATGCGGCCAAAATAGGCAATTTTTCCTTGGTTCTCCGGCTTCGACAGAACATAAAAAGCGCCAATTTGCGCAATCGTCTCACAAATCAACACGCCGGGCATCACAGGCTCCTGCGGGAAATGGCCCGGCACCCAAAACTCCTGCTCGGTCACCTGCTTGGTGCCGACGATCTTTTCGCCCTCGATTGACTCAATCGTATCAATCAGGAGAAAAGGATCGCGGTGGGGTAAGACTTTCTTAATCGCTTCTTGATCGTATAACATCTGGCACTCCTTGTTCTGCGCGGTAGTGGCGCACATTTGCAACGCGCTTCATTCCGCGTTTTATTACTCCAAAATCATCAAAGGCTGGCCGTACTCGACCTTTTGGCCGGAGCTCACCAAGATCTCCTTGATCTTGCCATCTTGCTTGGCGATGACCTCATTCATGAGCTTCATCGCCTCGATGATCCCGACCACATCGCCCTCGTGGACTTCGTCGCCCACCTTCACGAGGGCGGGTCCGTCTTGGACGTTGCTTTGGTAGAAGACACCGACCACCGGTGACTTCACAATTTTCTCTTCTGGCACTTCTTCGCCATCAGCAGAGGCAGCACCGCTAGGCAGCGAAACAACGGAACCCGCAGCCGCCGCAAGTGGTTGTACTTGCCCATCCGATACCTGCACCACAGCGGCGGGCTCGCGTTTCAGTGTTAAGTGACTCTCTTTATCTTCATAATGAAGTTCAGTCACACCATATTCTTGCATGGCCTTCAGCCATTCGCGAAGTTCTTCGCCGGATACTTTCATGCTTCCTCCTCAGAATCAGCCTCAAATTTCTCAAGACACACCACACCATTCTGCCCGCCGAAGCCTAAAGAGTTGCTGAGGGCGACTTTGGCCGACGTCTCACGAACAGAGCCAATGACATAGTCCAAATCGCACGCCTCGTCCTTGTTGACCAGCCCACGCACCGGTGGAATCAAGCCATCGCGCAGGATGTAGGCCGTGGCAATCGCCTCAATCGCACCTGCTGCACCCAGCAGGTGGCCCGTGTTGCCCTTGATGGAGGTGATCGGAATCTCGTAGGCGCGCTGGCCCAAAGCCTTCTTAATCGCCACCGTCTCGTACTTGTCGTTCAGCGGCGTCGAAGTCCCGTGCGCATTGATGTAGTCGACGTCGGACGGCTCGAGGCCCGCATCCGCAATCGCCTGCAGCATCGCCAGGCTGTCCCCACGCCCCTCCGGATGAGGGCTCGTGATGTGGTAGCCATCGACGGTCGCACCATAGCCCGTCACTTCCGCGAGGATATTGGCTCCTCTGGCCAAAGCCTGCTCTAGCGACTCCAGTACGAGGATTCCAGCCCCTTCGCCCGGCAAGAAACCATCACGATCCTTATCGAAAGGACGCGAAGCCAGTTCCGGATCCGACTGGGTGGTCAGTGCCGTCATATTTACGAAACCGCCAATGGAGGTCGGCGACAAAGGCGCTTCGAAGCCCCCCGTCACACAGAGGTCCAAATAGCCATTCGAAATCTTCTGGAAAGCCTCGCCAATCGCATGGGTACCCGACGCACAAGCCGTCGTCACAATGTAATTTGCGCCATACAGGGGATATTCCATCGCCACCCGGCCCGGGGTAATATTGCCAATAAACATCGGCACGTAGAGAGGCGAAATAATTTTCTCGCCCTTTTCGGCATACTTCAGCACTTCATTTTCCATCGTGGTGTAGCCGCCGATGCCGGTGCCCAAAATCACGCCCATGCGGAAAGGATCGTAGTCTTCCAAGACCACGCCGGAATTCACAATCGCCTCTTTCGTTGCCACGAGGGCAAACTGGGTGGAAAGATCCATGCGGCGGATTTCTTTGCGATTGAAATGGTCTTCCGCTTTGAAATCTTTGACTTCTGCCGCCAAGGTGGATTTGAAATTGGAGGCGTCGAAGGCCTTCGTCGGTGCTGCACCGTTCGCCCCTTTAAGGAGGGCCTGCCAATACGCCTCGGAGGTGTTGCCGATGGGGCTAATGACACCGGTTCCGGTAATCACGACGCGCCGTTTGCCCTTACGATTCAATAGATTCATTTGAAGATCTCCTTTCGCCTGCGCTAGGTGGCAGGCCTTTCCTTCGCTAAATCAGCAGGCCGCCGCCCACTTCGAGGCA
>CAZCLL010000141.1:0-5977 GCA_964499555.1 uncultured Fastidiosipila sp. | reverse complement strand
GATATCGACCCGAACACGCACCGAACACAGGAGTCCCTTCCGCCCAAAACTCCAATCAACGCAAGGATTCCCATCCATCGCAGCACTTGAAACGCTGAACCCATGAGCCGCTGTGGATATTAGTCGGAACAACAGACGGATGAGGGATTTTCTACCGCATCCAACTGCCTGCGCGGCAAGTGGCTCACTGCTAGCGGCGAGTATTTCAGAGCGGTAGTGATTCTTGTCGTTTATTGGGGGGCGGTAGTTATCCTGGAGGTTTTATTAAATGTGTTAGCGGATGTGACTCTTGTATTGGCTGTAGGTTCTACTCGATATCCGCTGGTTCGGCTTTGCTTGTGGGCGCTAGGTGGCTGCGATAGTGAAGATTTAAGGGAATCGCTATTTAGATAATAAGATATGCTGGTCAGGATCTGCAGGAATGCACGATTATCATGTTATCTTTCGCACATAATTGCTCCCAGAGGGGTCCCAGTGGGAATAATTGCAGAAATGCAGCAGCGTAGATCAGTTTAGCGGGTCAGATCAACGGAAAACACGTCACCGGCTTGGATTGCTGCGTATCCTGACCAACGTAATATATTGGGTAATGACTGGGGGGTGCAGGTTTGCGCAAATGTAGAGTCAGTAGTGTGGTGGCACAGGGGTTTGAGAGGAATATTGGTCACCCCATGAACTATATAATTAATTACCTTGGACCAAAATGGTCGTTGTGCTCTGGGATCAAGTGGGTTGCAAGGTGTTTAGTTGTCGTAGATGAACACATAGTTCAAGATAGTCCATAAAAAGTTCATGATAGTCTATGAAATGACCCTGGACGAAGGTAATTTTTCTTCTCTTCTACTCCAGGAATCGATTACGCACAGCACAACGACAGAATCGGACCAAGATGACATGATATATAGAAACGACTGATTTCCTACAGAGAACTACAGCCAAACCACAGAAAACCACAGCCAAACCACAGCCAAACCACAGAAAACCAATGCCAAATCACAGCCAAATCACAGAAAACCGCAAGCAACCACACCCCTCCCACGGAGCAAACCCACGGAGCAAAGCGGCGGGTCAAGACGTAGCGAGGGGGGCGGTTTTGGCCTATAATAACGTGTAGTTTTTGATAGAAAAGAGGCCTAAAAGATGCAAAAAGAAATGCTGGAAAAATATGTGAAGTTGATTGTTCGCATTGGTGCGAACGTGCATAAAGGACAGGGTGTCGTGATCCGCATTAACCCGGATTTGGCCTATTTTGCAAGGATGCTTGTGAAAGAGGCCTATGAGGCGGGCGCTTCGTGGGTCAGGGTGGACTGGGAGGACCAGGAGATTCTGAAGTATGATTATCACTATCAGACGACGGAGGCTTTGGGCGAAGTAAAGAAGTGGGTAGAGGAGAAGCTCAAGTTTGCAATGGAGGAGCTCCCTTGCCAAATTATGATTACTTCGGAAGATCCGGATGGCTTGAAGGATGTCGATCCGGTGAAGATGAGCGAGGTTAGGAAGCTTCGTTACCCGGTGATAAAGCCCTACAACGATGTCATGGATAACAAGTATCAGTGGGTGATTGCGGGGGCTCCGTCTTTGGCCTGGGCAAAGAAAGTGTTCCCGGATTTGGGTGATGAGGAGGCGGTGGAGGCGCTTTGGGAGGCGATCCTGGAGACGTCGCGCGTCTTGCCGGATGAGGACCCAGTAGATACGTGGAAGCGGCACAATGAGAATTTCAAGCTACACAAGGACTGGCTGAATGAGCACCGTTTCAGCCGGATCCACTATAAAGCGTCCAATGGAACGGATTTCCATGTGGGTTTGCTGCCGAATGTTCTGTGGGAAGGCGGCGGGGAGACGGCTTTGGGGAGCGGGATTTATTTCCAGCCGAACATTCCGACCGAGGAGGTGTTTACGTCGCCGAGGAAGGGCGATGTGGAAGGGAAAGTGGTGGCGAGTAAGCCGCTGTCGTACCAAGGCCAGCTGATCGAGGATTTCTGGATTGAGTTTGAGGGCGGCAAAGCGGTCCGTTGGGGCGCAAAACACAACGAGCACCTCCTAGGTGAAATGCTCAGCATGGATGAGGGGGCGTCGATGTTAGGGGAGCTGGCTTTGGTGCCATTTGAATCGCCGATTAATGAGAAGGGCTACCTTTTCTGGAGCACGCTTTATGATGAGAATGCTTCTTGCCATATGGCGGTGGGGCGCGGCTTCACGAATCTCGTCGAGAATTACGGGAACTACAGTCGGGAAGAGCTCATGGCTATGGGCATCAATGATTCGATGATTCACACGGATTTCATGATTGGTACCCGAGACCTCGCGATTGATGGGGAGACTTCGGACGGACAGTTGATCCCGATCTTCCGGAATGGGACCTGGGCGTTTTAAGTTTTGAGTTTTGGGGTGAGGTGCGGGGCTGAGCGCTGAGTGACGACACAGTCGCCGCCACCCGCCACACCCGTGCCGCCACCACCACACCACCCAACCACACCCCACCACACCCACGCGAATAGAAGGGTTTTCATTCTGATGGAGAATTTGATCTTATCGTTCACAAGCATTTTCCCGCTCGTTTCCTACCTGCTCGTGGGCTATCTTGTCCGCCGCAGTAACATAGTCGACGAAAGGGCCCGGAAGCAAGTCAACAACCTGATTTTCCGCCTTTTCCTGCCCTTGAGCCTCTTCATGAACGTCTACAACTCCAGTTTCGACGGCGATCAGAATTTGGGACCGGTGGTGCTCTATGCGGTGGGGACGGTGCTTTTGGTTTATGCCGTCAGCTGGTTTTACTATTCGCGGGTGATGAAGGAGCGCAAAGAAGTGGCCGTCATGGTCCAGAATGCCTTTCGCAGTAATTACATCTTGTTTGGTATGTCGTTGAGTTCTGCTCTTATGGCCGGTGGGGGGCAAGGGATTACCGGAATTCTCGTCACCGTGCAGGTGCCCCTGTTCAACATTTTGGCCGTGATCGTCCTCCAGTACTACTCCGACGGTAAGGCTTCGTGGGCCAAGTTGGCCAAAGGCATCGTCACCAACCCCTTTGTGGTGGCGGCGGCTTTGGCCTTCCTATTGAAGCTCTTGCCCGGAAGAATGCCGGATTTCCTACAAAAGCCGCTGAACGGGATGGCCGGCATCTCGACCCCGCTCGCGATGATCATTTTGGGCGCAGAATTTAATTTTCGAAGAAGTGGCCTCTACGCAAAGCAGATTGTGTCCGGCGTGGTGACGCGTCTCGTTCTGGTGCCGGCTTTGGCTTTGGGCGGGGCGATCCTCTTGGGTTTTCGTGGTGAAACACTGATTGCGTACTTGTCGCTGTTCGCCAGCCCGGTCGCCGTGTCCTCGTACTCCATGGCCCAGCAGATGGGCAGCGCCGATGAGTTAGCCGGCCAACTGCTGGTGTATTCAACCGGCTTTTGTGGCCTCACCTTGTTCCTCTGGATCTTCTTCCTGAAGCAGATGGCCCTCATTTAAGTTCTTCGTTACGGCATGGAAAAGCCCCGGAACTCTTGGAGTTTCGGGGCTTTCGCTATGGTGCGCGGGAGGCGGCTTTGGCCAAAGCCGCAGCTAGCCACTCTTACTTCTCGACGTAACCTAACTGCGGGCCTTGACTGTCGCTGTAGAGAGCCAAGTAGAAATCAGGGTTACCAATCTCGAAGGTCAGGTATTCTTCGCCTGCCGGCATCACAACTTTGAGTTCAGTAGAGAGGTCGGCGACCCAGTAGAAGGTGGTGCCGCCTGGATCGGCGCTTGTGGCCGTAAAGGCTGCAAAGCTCTGCTGAATAGTGTTTAGCTCTTGTGTGAGCTGTGGATTCGGGCTCTGAGGCGCCATGGTGTGCTTCGAAAGAATGCGGAAGGTGTTTCCTGCCGGCGCTACAGTGAACTCAACATAGGGCACTTGGGTCTTGAGCTGCTGGCTGGTCAGGAAGTAAATGCCGTCCGGCGAGTTGCTGATGTTGTCGATCGAATTGGCCACCGCATCCGGCTGGTCGATCACAATACCGATCAAGGTCCCTCGGCCCTGCGCGTCGTAGACGGTGACTTGGCGATAGTTGTGATCTGCCATGCCCTGCACCACGCTGCGCTCGTAACGAGGCATGATGTAGCGGATGGAGTAGGTGCCGTCCGGATTCTGAAGGGTCTGGTAACGCAGGAGGGCTTCGATTTCGGCCATGTTCTGGCTTTCGCTTGCCGGTGCTACGCCTGCCGGAATCTCAAAGACACCATCGCGGTAGTCATAGGGGCCGACGCGGTAGTTTTGGTTCGGGTTCAGGGTGATCTGATTATTCAGGTTTGCCTGCAAGTAGGCCTCGATCTGGACCAGCTCAACACGCGGGGTATCGAAAGGATCCGAGGAGCCGTTCGGGTTGATGCTGGCCAAAGCCCCACCCATAAAGTAGGTCACGAGATCCTGGTCCGAGAGGTCGGTGATGCGGTTGAAGTCTGGCAGGATCAGTGGCTGCAGGAGCGTCCCGGAATCGCCGTCCGGCAAGGTGAAGAGGTTCTCAAAGTAGGTAGACAGGTACTGATTGAGGCTCATCGCAATCGGCTCTTCCGGCATGATGATCGTGCCGGTCGGCGGAATGGACGAGGTAGGCTCAGTAGGCGGTGCCGTCGTGGGCGTTGTACCTGTACCTGCACCTGTGCCCGTGCCGGTGCCAGTACCATTTCCGGAAGTTTCCGAACCGGAGCTTGGCGTGGTGTTGTCAGGCGTTGTCGTCGGAGTCGTCGGAGGGACAGAAAGCGAAGCGTCATCAGTCGTCGTGGTCTCATCGGCTGTTGTCGTTGTTGTGGTCTCTTCGACGGTGGTTGTGGTTTCTTCAACGGTCGTCGTCGTTTCTTCGGCCGTTGTCGTTGTGGTCGGCGGTGCCGTCGTGGTTGTAGTTGTTGTGGTTGTCGGTGTTGGCGGAGTGGGCGTCGGCGTCAAAGGGATGTAAATGTAAGAAGGAATGCTTCCCCATTGATCCGTTGTGTAATTGGGGATCGTCATCCCGGTCATCTCCGGCAAGGTTTCTTGTGTGCCAATGCTGTACGACGGCCGACTGCTTGTCTCTTCAATTGTCGTCGTATTGTCGGTATTCACATCACGAGAACCAATCCACTCAAACAGAAGCCAAAGCAAAATTACAGCCAAAAGCACGCCCAATCCCACAAGAATCCAGAGCACAATTCTTTTTCTGCGCTCTTCCGGATCCTCTGGTGGCAAGCTGTTATCGGAAAAATCTACGCCGCCATCATCAACCTGGCGGAAAGACTGGCCTCCGAAGCCTGTATCATCACTAGGCGATTCCGGCACCCTTTCCTCCGGCGCGCTGTATGCGACACCATTGAATCCGGCATCCGGGGCAAAAGAATTTTCACTGTTGATCGGTTTATAGTAACTTGGGTGATCCATCGAAACATCAGGCACAGCAGAATCTTGACTGGTTCCGCTGGCGCCGTTGGCGGTGCCGTTTCCGGCGCTGGCGCTGAAGGCTCCGGCGTTTCCGCTGGCGTTGCTGCCGCTGGCATTTCCAGCGCTGGCGCTAAAGGCTCCGGCGTTTCCGGCTGCACCGCCAGCACCGGCTGCGCCGCCAGCGCCAGACGCTCCAGAATTCATGACTCCACCGGAAGCGGAGTCAAAAGCTGTATCATCGACATCACTCCAGTCCAGTGGCGTGCCGCAATTCCGGCACTTTGCGTCTCCTCTTTCAACAGGAGCGCTGCAAACAGGACAGTACATTGTGTGTTCCTCCAAATTGGGAATAATCGAAAGTATTATACCACGGTGGTTGCAAAGCGGGCAAAAATAGGCATTTCAGCGACAGGGTAGCCGATAATGCTCCAAGCGTCAAGAGCCGGGGTTTTGGGGGTTGTGGTTGGGATTGTGCCCATTTGCATTTGGAATCCCCCCTCCTAGGTTGGGGTAAAGTTTGAAAATCCTTTATCAATGCATAATTAAAGACCCCTTCGCTGCATTTACGGAGCATTTTTGCGTCAACTTATTTCTGTAATA
>CAZCLL010000140.1:0-6008 GCA_964499555.1 uncultured Fastidiosipila sp. | reverse complement strand
CCAAATTCTGGGATTCTAGAGGCTTATGATTTTTTTGCTACTGTAAAACTCGGGATTATAATGGGTAAAGATGTACGGATGCTGAAACACCTCAAGTGACACCCAAGCGATGAAGAATCCTAGCACCCAGCATACACAAATACCAGACCAGTCTACAGCGAAAAACCTTGGAATCTTTTTAACTATGTGTAACGTTTTTGCGATAAGCCGATCATCTTCCGCATTAGCCTAAAGACCCGAACGAAACCCTCCACCACACCAGCAAACGCACAAGATTTATCAAGATAATTTGATCCAATTTTCATCTTTTGTGCTCTAGGAAGGCAACCCGCCTTTCGCTATAATGTGACCGATTAACTGTAACAAATGCGACGAATCAAGGAGGACTAAGCATGCCAAATGTCGATCTGGATACGAGCGTTTTGGACCAGGATCTGCTCAGAGAGCTAGACCAGTTCATTGAAACGCAAGAACATCCGCAGGAGAGCGTCATCGCAATCCTGCACAAAGCACAGGAACTCTTCTTATGGCTCCCCGCCAATCTGCAATTGTATATTGCCCGCAAGGCCGATCTTCCGGCAGCAAAAGTGAATGGAATCGTCTCGTTCTATTCCTATTTCCTCGAAGAACCTAACGGAAAATATACAATCAGCGTTTGCATGGGCACCGCTTGCTTCGTCAAAGGCGCCCAGCCCATCCTGGACGAATTCCGCGAACAGTTGGGCATGGGACCGAAGGACAAGATCAGTAAGGACGGCCTCTTCAGCATTGACGAAGTGCGCTGCATTGGCGCTTGTGGCCTCGCCCCCGTCGTCCGTGTCAACGAGAAAATCTACGGCCACTTCCAAGCAGGCCAAGTCAAGGAAGTCTTAGACCACTACCGCGCACTGGAAGCCCAAGAGACAGCCGCTTCAAGTGCGCGGTAGTGGAGGAAGCGAAATGAAACGCCTAAACACGCTGGATGAACTTCAGTATCAGTACATCGAACTCGCCCCTCTTCTGGCGAAGCGCAACACCTCCGCCCACACCACCCACGCAGAGGGTCACCGCGAGCTCCTCGTTTGCGGCGGAACCGGCTGCCACTCCTCGGAGAGTCGGGAGTTGATGGCGGCTTTGGCCAAAGCCATCGAACGCGAAAACCTCGACGCCACGGTGGTTCAGGTGGGGTGTTTCGGTTTCTGCGCACAAGGGCCGATCGTGCAGGTGAAGCCGGACGACGTCTTCTACGTGAAGGTCCACCAGAGCGATATCCCTGACATCCTAGAAACCCACCTCAAAGGCAACGAGCCTGTCGAGCGCCTCCTCTTCGAAGATCCGCGCACCGGCGAGCGCCTGAGTGACCACTCCAAGATGGCCTTCTACGAAAAACAAGAGCGGATTGCACTCCGGAATTGTGGCCTCATCGACCCCGAAAGCCTAGAAGAAAGCATCGCCGCTGGCGGTTACCTGGCCCTAGGGCAAGTCCTGACCTCCATGACCCCTGAAATGGTCATCAAATGCATCTCCGACTCCGGTCTTCGTGGTCGCGGCGGCGGTGGCTTCCCTACCGGCCTGAAATGGGACCTGGCGAGACGCGCTGCCGGCGATGAAAAATACGTCATCTGCAACGCGGACGAGGGCGACCCCGGCGCCTTCATGGATCGTTCCATTCTCGAAGGCGACCCGCACTCCATCATCGAAGCCATGGTCATTGCCGGCTACGCGATGGGCGCGCATGAAGGCCTCATTTACATTCGCGCAGAGTACCCGCTCGCAGTTGAGCGCCTGCGCATCGCTATGGCTGAAGCCGTTGAAGCCGGCCTCCTAGGCGACAACATCATGGGCTCCGGCTTCAACTTCAAACTCCGTATTGTCCTAGGCGCAGGCGCCTTCGTCTGCGGCGAAGAAACCGCCTTGATCCATTCGTGCGAAGGCAATCGCGGCGAACCCACGCGCAAACCGCCCTTCCCCGCTGAAAAAGGCTATCGCGGTAAACCCTCCAACGTGAACAACGTCGAAACCCTAGTCAACATCCCGATCATCATCCGCAAAGGCGCCGAGTGGTACGCCTCAAAAGGCACCGTCTCCTCCAAGGGCACGAAGGTCTTCGCCCTCGCTGGAACCGTCAACAACATCGGTCTCGTCGAAGTCCCCATGGGCACCACCTTGCGTGAAATCGTCTTCGACATCGGCGGCGGCATCCCGAACGGCAAGGAATTCAAAGCCGTCCAAACCGGCGGCCCTTCCGGCGGCGTCATTACAAAAGCCTCCCTCGACACCCCTATCGACTACGAGAGCCTCAAACACATCGGCTCCATGATGGGCTCCGGCGGCATGATCGTCATGGATGAAGACAACGACATGGTCGACATCGCGCGCTTCTACCTCGACTTCACCACCGACGAATCCTGCGGCAAATGTACCCCCTGCCGCATCGGCACCACCCGTGTCAAAGAGATGTTGGATCAGCTTTTGGCCCAAGAAGCCGACGAGTCCACCTTGCGCAAGCTCCACAACCTTTGCCTCACCATCCAAGACACCGCGCTCTGTGCCTTAGGCCAAAGCGCCCCGAACCCCGTTCTCAGTACCATGAAGTATTTCCCGGAAGAGTACCTTCGCTACGCAAGACGTGAGGTCAAGAAGTCTTATACCATCGATCCGGAAAAATGTATCGGCTGCACCAAATGCAAACGAAACTGCCCCGTCGACTGCATCACGGGCACCGTCAAGAAACCTCACGTCATTGACGAAAACGCCTGCATTGCCTGCGGCAGTTGCTACACCGTTTGCCCGGTCCATGCCGTCCGCAAGCCGAAGTAAGCGAAGGAGAGAAAGACTATGGACTTAAAGAACTTAATCCGTGTAACCATTAACGACATTCCCGTACTCGTGCCGGCAGGCTCCACCATTCTGGAAGCCGCCCGCCGCGCCGAAGTCTACATCCCCACCCTTTGCCACCTAGAACTCGACGACTTCGGCATCAATAACCAACCCTCCAGCTGCCGCGTCTGCATGGTCGAAGTAGAAGGGCGTCCACGCCTCTGCACCGCCTGCTCCGAGCCGGCCACCGACGGCATGACCGTCCACACCAACAGCCAGCGCGCCTTGCGTGCTCGTCGCACCAATGTCGAGCTTCTGCTCTCCAACCACCCGCAGCTCTGCCTAACTTGTGCCAAAAACATGGACTGCGAACTCCAGAAATTGGCCCATGATATCGGCTGCCGCGAAATCACCTACCAGGGCAAAAAATCCCACCACCCCAACGACGAAACCTCCTTCTCTGTCGTTTCACACCCCGACAAATGCATCATGTGCCGTCGCTGCGAAACCATGTGTAATGATGTCCAAACCGTTGGCGTCCTCTCCGCCCTCGACCGTGGTTTCTCCACCGTCGTCCGCACCGCCTTCCACTTGGACATGACCGAAACCTCCTGTACCAAGTGCGGCCAGTGCGTCGCCGTCTGCCCGACTGGTGCCCTCACCGAAACCAATTCCACTCACCAAGTCTGGAACGCCCTCCAAGATCCCACCCGTCACGTGGTTGTCCAAGTCGCTCCTGCCGTCCGTGTTGCCCTTGGCGAAATGTTCGGCATGAACCCTGGCACCATCACAACCGGCAAGATCTGTACCGCCTTGCGCAACCTGGGTTTCGATGCCGTCTTCGACACCGACTGGGCCGCCGACCTGACCATCATGGAAGAAGCCTCCGAAATCGTGCATCGCTTAACCACAGAAGGCGCAACCCTCCCCATTCTCACCTCCTGCTGCCCGGCTTGGGTCTACTTCATTGAGAGCCAGTTCCCAGACATGCTGGATATTCCCTCCACCTGTAAGTCTCCGCAGATCATGTTCGGTACCATGGCGAAAACCTATTACGCCGAAAAAGTCGGCATCGATCCCAAAGACATCACCGTCGTCTCCATCATGCCTTGCCTGGCGAAAAAAGCCGAAGTCCGCCGCCCCGAACTCAAGAACAATGGCCTCCAAGACGTCGACTACGTCATTTCCACACGTGAATTCGGCCACATGCTCCACGAGATCGGCGTCGACCTGAACCTCCTCACCGACAGTAATTTCGACAACCTCATGGGCGAATCCACCGGTGCCTCCATCATCTTCGGCACCACCGGCGGCGTCATCGAAGCCGCCCTCCGCACCGCCTATGAATGGGTCACCGGCGAATCGCTAAAATCCGTCGAACTCACCGCCCTTCGCGGCTTCGACGGCATCCGCGAAGGCACCGTCCAAATCGGCGATCGCTCCCTCCACATCGGCATGGCCCACGGCTTAGGCAATGCCCGTCGCCTCTTAGAAGGCATCCGCGACGGCAATCTCCACTTCGACGCAATCGAAATCATGGCCTGCCCCGGCGGCTGTATCGGTGGCGGTGGCCAACCCTACCACCACGGCAACATGGAAATCCTCCTGAAGCGCCAGCAAGCCATCTACCGCGAAGACCGCGGCAAATCCATCCGCAAATCCCACGAAAACCAAGAAATCCTCACCCTCTACAAAGAGTACATCGGCGAACCCTACAACGAGCTCGCCCACGAACTCCTCCACACCACCTACACCCCCAAACCCAGGATCTAGGTTGTTTGTTTGGTTGGTTGGTTGGTTGATTGATTGATTGGCCTTCAAACCAAATCCCCCACCGCTTGGCCATCTGGAAATCCCATCCAATTACTTCAAAAGCCCGCCCAAACGGCGGGCTTTTTCTGATGAAGCAAGCAATTCAGCCAACCACATAGCAAGCTCATGGCAAGCACATAACAATCGTATAGCAATCACCAGAGAACCACTTGCCAATTGAAGCGAATCTTGTTGTTTTCTCAAGTTTTTAGGCCTCGCCCAATACCCCACCTTCTATATCGTGTTGATTTTCGATTAAATCCGGGATCCAGAGTGTCAAACAGCAATGTCCACCTCAAACATCGTGTTGATTTTCGATTAAATCCGGGATCCGACGAGCCAAATAGCAAAGTCCACCTAAATCATCGTGTTGATTTTCGATTAAATCCGGGATCGAGCTCAGCGACTCAAATCAACCTCATTCCTCTCAACCAGTTTGCTGTATACATAGCGGTAGTATCTCTCGCAACGCTTCACACTCCACTGATATCCTTGCCCACCAGTTCATGTGTAAAGTTTGTCCCAGTGCCTTTAACAATCAATGCAGCTTGCTATGAATTTTCAGTTTACGGAGAAGATGAAGTCGTCTCCTTAGGGGCAATGTTTTCAGAAATCGAAGCGATCTCAACAGCAAAATCGTCCCGTAATTTGATGACAATTTTCTGTGTTCCCTGCGTCAAAAGATTTTTATCAAAAATCGGCATTTCAAGTGTTTTGGTTTCACTAGAGTACGTTGCATGGCCGCCTTCTACCAAAACAAGTTCCGGCCTATCATCGAGAGGTCTAATCTCTATGGTATTTCTCTGGCTCATAATGAGTAAAACACTCACATGACTATCCTCAAGTTTCTTGCTGTTGCCATCAAAGACAAGCAGGATATCGTCGACCCCATCTTCGTCAATACCTTCAATAAATTTACTGTATTCAATAATATTTGGATTGCTCTGACGAAAAGAACGATACATAAAAGTAACATCATCACCTGCGCTACTTCCTCCACTGGGGAGAGGGTTCTCTGTCGTCACTATCGCTCCACTAGGCAGATTCTCTGTAGTCACTATCCCTTCAGTAGGCGGATTCTGCGAGGTCTCTATCTCTTTAATACGCGATGACGAGGGTGTAGTGACCTGATTCTTGTCATCCAAGCACGAAGAACAAGATAGAATCAGTAGAAAAGCAACGATAATAACATTTCTTTTTTTATGCAAACCCATAATAATCAGCACTCTGCTTTCTTATTTTTTAGATATTATACAACACTTTTTAACAAGTACTTACACGACCCTCCCTACTTCCCTCTCACTACCCTATCATCCCCTAACTTTGCCCCCACGACTCACCACAACAACACCCCCTAACATGCCGAAGGCCCGCCGGGGGAGGCGGGCCTTGGCTTT
>CAZCLL010000139.1:0-6189 GCA_964499555.1 uncultured Fastidiosipila sp. | reverse complement strand
CTGTACGTTCGACGCGATATCCGCCGACGCCAGTTTACTCAAGGCCGCTAGAAAGAGATGGATAAGCAGAATAAGTTCAAGAACCACATCATTAGGTAATATGATATTCTCTCAGCCTAAAACATCGAAGCGCCACGAAAACAGCAAGATCAGCAAAAATGCCGATTCGCCTGTCATACACAGTCACACGAAATAAAACGCATTTAAACGTAGTCAATCGCATTCAAACGTTAACAAACGCCAACAAACACAACTAAAAAGCCGCAGCAGCTCACAAAAAGCCGCAGCAGCTCACAAACGCCGCAGCAGCTCACAAGCGCCAACGCAGCAAGAAAAACGCCAGCCCCCTCAAATCGGGTTTGCCGAAATAATACGCTGCCACAAGTTCACCCGAATGTGCGGGGCCTTTCGGACCTCGTCGGCAGGCCTGCCGTCGAAAGGCAAACGCTCATTTTCAAGCTCCGGAAGCTGATCGTAAACATTCGTGAGGTAGCCGTCCAAACGATCTTGGCAAGTCCGAAGTCTAGCAATCTGGGCGCCGAAACGGGAATCAATCACCTCGCTGCCCTCCGGTTTGTAGTAGAGATACCAGATCGACAAGGTAAACGCCTGCAAATCCGTAATCGCCGCAATGAGTTCGGGGATATCCGTCTTGACCAAGCGGTTCAAGGTATCGTAATCGTCATTTAAGTAGGCCGGCCGAAGTTCCTCGATCAAACGGACTTTGCGCTGTAAGCAATCCGCCAGCTGTGCCGATTGTAGGTAGAATACCCTCGCCTGATTTCTCGCCTCAGAAGCCACTTCATCAAAGTATTCCGACAGCATCAAATAGTGCTCCGCCAGCTCTTCCGCCATAGGCACAATATGGGCATCGAAGAGGCCAGTCAAAGGATCACACCAAAGAATGTACTTCGAAGGATTAAGCGCATCGGGATTATCCAGCGGGACACCCGGCACCTCGTCGAAGAGCCGCATCGCATAGAAGGCATTGCTATCTGCACCCGTTAGTTCATAGGCGCGGCGGAGGCTCTCTTGTCGATCAGGAATCACCGAACACCAGGCGGCATCTGCAAAATACTGTAAGCCAATGAAGGCCTCCACGATGTTGGTCTCCGCGCCGTTATCGCCCCACGCCGTGGCGAACACATGGGAAATGCCTTGTTTGCGGCAAATGTCCATGCCTGCCTTCGTTGTTGCAAAGGCCTTGCCGTGGTTCACTTTGATCCCATTCCAGGTCCAGATGCCACCCGCAAACCAGATCTCTCCGCCACCTAATTCCTTGTGGCGCTTCAACATGCGGTCATAGACGGCTGGGTCCTCGTGGTAGTAATCCCAATACACCAAGCCAACATCGGGTGCAACCGAGGCTTTCACTTCATCGGTCAGCGGCGCGTCATCGTAGTAATCGTGGGTGGGTGAGGCCATGCGGAAGTACATATCCGACCACATAATGGGTTCGTAGCCCGCTTCTTGGGCCAAAGCCTGAACCCGCGCAAGATGTGCTTTCATCAAGTTTGCGGGGGGCTGGTGGCCGTGCAAATCCAGATACTTCCCACGGCCTAAGTCGTGGGCTTCGTCCATGCCGATGTGAATCCTTTTGGAACGGAAGATCTGCCGAAGCCGGCTAAACATAGACGTGATCAGGCGATACACCTCAGCGTCCCCCACCAGCAAAATGTCGGAGGTGTCCCGAAGCGGTGCAGAAGCCTCCCATTGCAGGAAAGTTTCCAAGTGGGCTAAGGTCTGAATACAAGGAATCACTTCAATGCCCAATTGGTGGGCATAATCGTCGATTTCGCGAAGTTCCGCAGCGGTGTAGGCTCCGCGTTGATAACCAAAATAAGGGTAAGATGGGATGCGGTAGGTGTCTTCGGTATAGAGAAGCAGATTATTCAGGCCCAAAAGCGCCATGTACTGCAAAACCGATTGAACGGTCGATACCGTCGACACACTATTACGGGAACAATCCAGCATGAGGCCCCGGTCTTCCATCCGCTCCTCTTCCTTGATCGATCGGCCCTCTTGCCAAACATCACGAACGTAAGAAAGGGCTCTCGTAAAACCTGACAAGGTATGGTACTCAATGTGAATGCCTTGGCCCTTGCGGCTCACCACAAGATGCTTCTCAGAAACCTTTTTGGCCGTCAAACGAATTCCGTCATCGAGTGAGAGGGCAATGTCCAGGCGCTCACTGACCAATTCAATCAGTTCGCGCTCCCGGCGACCCAGCTCGGCCACTTGGAAAAGGACGGTTTGCCTTCTGGCTCGTTGACTTCCTGCTTTCGGACTAAAATCTCTTTTCATGCTTGACAATAGCCTCCTTCTGGACGAAAGATCATACCTAGAGTCATTGTACCGTTCCTAGCCAAATCATGTGGGTAATAACGTGGATAGTAAGCAAGATTCCCGACAAAATTTACAAGAAATGGCAAGCAGAATCGCTAGATCCCTCGAGGAAGCTGAAAATTTTTCCCTCGCAGAAAATTGAGGAGGCGAACAACCGTGGAGACAATAAGGACCCCGAGAGACAAGGCGAGGGCGATGCCGATGGTCTCGACGCCTTTGGCCAAAGCCACCGCATAATCCCCTGAAATGATCCCCTGCATGGTGTTATAGATCCCACCTCCCGGCACGATCGGGAAAATCCCAATAATAAGGAAGACCGTCACCGGCGCCTTGCTAATTCGGGAGAAAATCTCTGACCAAATCGCCACCGCAAGCCCACCGAAGAAGGCCCCAGTAATCGCTGAATGACCAGCCCCCAGAGCCCAGTCATTTACGAGCCAACAAAGTGCCGCACCGCCAATGGCCGGAAGGAAAATTTTTCCGCGCACGTTATAGAGCAGAGAAAAGCCCACACCGACGAGAAAGGCCGCCACGAGTTCAATCGGAAAGCCCCAGTCCATCCCTTACCTCCTCACCAAGAGCAAAGCCGCTCCGGTCCCAACCGCCAGCACAATGGCGATCAAGAGGGCTTCAGTCAGCTTGTTCATGCCGGCGGTGAAGTCCCCATTAATGGTCTCACGGATGCCATTGGTCATCAGCATCCCAGGCACCAAATTCATAATGACACTGATCGTCGCCACCGCCGGATTCTGCCCCAAGCCGAAGCGAAAGAGCAGTTCCACAACGAAACCAGCGATGAAGCTCGTCAGTAAGTGCGTGAAAATCGAATTCACTTGCGCGCGGGACAGCAAAACAAAAGAAAAACGGGTCAAAAGCGTCGCCAGTCCCGCCGTGATCAGGTCTTGCCACCCGCCCTGCAAGAGAATGACAAAGGCCAGCGAAACAATCACCGAGCCGAGAAGGACAACCGGCAGCGAATGGTTCGGCGTCGCCGCAATCCGCGCAAGCTCCGAACGGAAAAAGGAAAGCGCTTTCGGTTCCCCCTCGCAAAGAGTGCGTGAGAGTTGGTTCAGCTGGCAGAGCCGATCCAGGTTATTCCCAGACGACTTAATCCGGTACGAACTTGTGAAGATCTGCCCCTCCTCATCCTGAAACGTAATCAGCACAAGTGACGGAATCGCAAAAGCCGAGGGAGAGGCTAAACCATATGCGGCCAGAATACGGTTAATGCTATCCTCCACACGCGAGGTCTCCGCCCCCACTTCCATCATCATCACACCGAAACGAAGGCAGAGGTGAAGGAGGAGGTGATTCTCTTCTTCGCTGCGGCTTTGGCCAAAGCCGCCTGTAGCAACTGCCTCCGTACTCATGAGGGGTCAGCAGCTTCTGGCAGGTAGGCGGAGGCGTCCCCCAGAACGGTCAGGCAGAGCTCATGGAGGGCTCTGGTGGCTGCCACGTAGAGTGAAACCTGGTCGACGGCGGAGCTGTAGTTCTTGGCGGAAGCATCGTGGACTAGGACGGCGTCGAACTCGATGCCTTTCGCCGTCGTGACGTCGCAGATGGTGACGGAGAAGGCCCGTTCTTCGCGCAAGTTGTCGGTCAAAATGAGGGGCTCGTTGTACGCATCGCTTGCAGATCGCAGCGTGAGCTTCTCGCGAAGGGTCTTTGCCTCAGCGGAAGTCTTACAAATGACCGCCGCAGTCTGATAGCCACTTTCGCGCAAGGAAAGGAGCTTGCGGTAGAGGTAGGTCAGCTCCACTTCTGCGTCTGTTTCGGCGAACTTCCTGACTTCGACGGGCTCCCCGTGGCGCTCCAAGGGCAGGATCGATTGATCCTGCAAGATCTCGCGGGAATACTCCGTGATCTCCAGGGTGGAACGGTACGACACGCGAAGCTCATGGAACTCGGTGCGCAAGGTATCTTTCTGGTAGAGCTCGCGAAGACGCAGCAAATAGTTCGGCCCCAAGGGGAAACGAATGGCCTGGTTGACATCCCCCAAAATCGTGCGCGGACAAGGGTAGACCCTGCGGAGCACTTCGTGGACTAACAAGGTAAGATCTTGCATTTCGTCAATGATGAGGTGGCGCACCCAGGATGTATCGCTGGGCCCATAGAGGGAAACTTTGAGGAGGGCTAGGAGATCCAAGTCCGTCTCAAAGAAGTTGTTGCGGCTAAAGGCCTCGGCATCCACCTGCTTCTCTTCGACCGCCCAAGAGGCGAACACGTCGTAAGTACGGCGCAAGTCGTTTAGCAAATACATCGAATCTAGCTCCGTACGGAGGGGTTCTAAGGCTTGCTGATAATCTTGCGGATTGTAGATAAGATCGCCCAAGTGGCGCAAAATCGCTTCTTTGCGGCGGAAAGGCGGCAAGTACTGGTAGTTGATATGGTAGAGCTGGTGCAAGAGCTCGGCAGGTACCTTCAAGTATTTCAGATCGATCTCATGGGGCTGGAAGACATTGTCAGCGAGGAATGTTGTGAACTCCTCCACCCAATCGACCCAGTCATAGCGGGCGATGAGTTCCCATTTTTCTTTCGACGCAGGCAGGAAAGGATAATTGAGGTATCGCTCTTCAACTTCCGCTAGTTCCTGACGCAGGATTTGGTTTGCGGTGAGGCTCGTCACATTCTCTTCACCTAAGTTCGGCAAAACATTGGAAATGTAGGTAGCAAAGGACTCCGAAGGGCTGACCAACAAGATGTTGTCGGCCTTCATTTTGGGGTCTAAGTACATCATGTATGCGGCTCGGTGAAGGGCGATCGAGGTTTTGCCAGAGCCGGCCACGCCCTGAATCAGCAAGGTGCGGTTCAGTTCCGTGCGAATGATCTGATTCTGTTCCTTCTGGAGGGTGTGGGCGATGGCCTTCATCTTGGCGGAGCTCATGGAGCCCAAAACCATCTGCAAGATCTCGTCCGCAACCTGGTCTTCGGTGTTGAGGACGCGAAGGAGTTGCGAGTCTTGAATCAGAATTTGGTATTTGGCCAAGAGCTCACCGGAAATCCGTTTCTCCCGACTTAGGAAGGACGTGGGCCCTAGTTCGGTCACGTTATAGTAAACCGTGGCCAAAGGCGAGCGCCAGTCGATGACATAATGCGTGAAGCGCTCGGTATCGATGATGTCTTTGAGGCCGATGTAGTATTCCGCCTGGTCGTCCTCATCGTCGCTCAGATAACGGAAGGTGATGTGGCCGAAGTACGGCGATTTGCGAAGTCTCGTCAAGCGTTTCCGTTCTTCTTCTTGTTCGTAAATGGCTAGGTCATTGCGGCCTAGTTCGTCCTGAACGAAGGCCGAATCCATCTGCCCATTCGTCCCAGTTTGGGAGAGTTCCAAGTGCTCTTCCCACGCGTGCTCTTTCAGTTCTAAGCTCTCTTCTACACGTTTCCGGGTATTGGATTCTAAGTAGAGTCTTCTCTGGTCTATGTAAGATAGAACTTTCTTAAGATAGGCTTGTTCTCTGGCGAATAAGGCCTTCTGTGCTTCGTCCTTCTTCAGGAGACGTTCTCTCTCTTCATTCTGATTCATTCCTCATAACCCCATCTGTTGCTCCTCCAAGGTAAGGAGTTCATCATCAAAGAGGCCTCGGATATCATCGATATCCATGCGATTGATGAAGGTCGCTCCCGGAGAAACGATGTCGTCCAGCAAGGCTTGTTTGCGCTGCTGAAGTTCTTGTATCTTCTCTTCAATTGACCCCTTCGTGACCATGCGGAAGACTTGGACCACTTTTCTCTGGCCTAAGCGGTGCGCGCGGTCCGTCGCCTGATTCTCAACCGCCGGGTTCCACCAGGGATCGTAGTGGATCACGACATCGGCTCCGGTCAAGTTGAGACCGGTACCACCGG
>CAZCLL010000138.1:0-6420 GCA_964499555.1 uncultured Fastidiosipila sp. | reverse complement strand
TTCAGATATCCTTCATTTCGGTGCGTAGACTACCAAATTTCCGGGAATTGGGGTATCCTTTATAAGAAGTGAGCAGGTGGACAATGAAATTTATTTCCCCCTCCGGCAAAGAAGAGAAGAGGAAGCAAGGGCGTCTTTTCGTAAGGAACGTGAAACAACTAATCCGACGGATCTAAGCAACACAATTTACTTACTTGATATCCTCAGAGAAAGGTGGGATCACTATGAGACACGCCTATGATGAAGATTACATCGATGATGCAATGAACAACCTTGGGGACATGTTCGACTATGCCGTGAATGACCTAGGCTTTGATCCGGATAAATTCATGAGTTATTTTATTGTCTCCGGAGTGGCCAGGTCGTTTGAAAGAGGAAACCCCAAGTACATTGCTGGGCTCTCGGGTCCTGAATTAGCAATGGAAGTTCACTACAGAACATTTACCACCCGAATCGATGTTCGCCCTTCTGAAAACTTCGACAAAAGCCCGGAATACTGGGCAGGATGGATCTTAGCTTATTACCAGTGGTACACGAGTAGGCGCTTTTCTGATCTTGTCAAAAATGGCCTATCCATGACAAAGATCCTCTCCCTTTATGACGCCCTTCACGAAGCAGACGTTTCAAAATTCGTTTCAATCGCTGATAAAATCTACCAAGAGCAGAGAGCCCAGAAAGGAACGAAGCTTCAACAGATCCGTAAAGCGAGTGGCATGACCCAAGAAAAACTCGCTGAACGTTCCGGTGTCTCGAAACGAATGATCCAGCTCTATGAACAGCGCCAACAAGACATCAACAAGGCACAAGCCATTAGTTTGAACCATCTGGCTCGAACGCTAGGATGTGAAATGGAAGATTTATTGGAAATCTAAACGGAAATCGGAAGCCTCTTCACTCGCCCCAAATCACACAGCTGGCAATGGCCACGCCACCGTCATGGCTTAAACTAAGAGAACTCTGTTGCCAACCGTTGGTAACAAAAATGTCAGCGGTTGAGCCATGTAAACGATAAGCGACAGCGCCGCTACTACCGTTACCAACACCATCACCACCGTTACCAACGCGGATCACTTCGATTTCTTGGAGTTTTACGCCTTGGGCGATGCCGGTGCCGAGGGCTTTGGAGAAGGCTTCTTTGGCCGCAAAACGCGCTGCGATGGAGTCGAAACGGTAGCCATCCTTTTTGCGGCAGTCGTCGAGTTCTTGAGGAGTAAGGAAAATGGTGAAATAGTGCTCACCATGACGTTCGAAACCGGCATGAATGCGAGAGACTTCAACGAGATCAATACCGTTGCTGATTTTCATCTCATCACCTGCGCTCGTCGCTCGAGCCAGCTTCAGAGTCAGCGCTAGGGCTAGCACCAACCCCCGAACGCCCAGTCCCACGAGCCAGGCGCAAGTCCTCACCCATAAATGGGATGATTTTCAGAGAAGAAAGGATGCGCGACAAAAGGCGTTCGTCGTATTGGCGGCGCAAGTCTTTTAGGCTCATATTGCTCGTGATGATGGTCTGGCGCCCACGAATTTTGCGCTGATGCAAAAGCATAATGATCTCACTCAAGGCCTCCTTCAAAAGGCCGGCTGACACACCGAAGTCGTCAATCACGAGAAGGTCTGCATCGATCAGAAATTGATAAGCGTCCTCTGCCCGACTCAAGGCCTCCGCACTGACCCCATAGGTGAGCTGCAGGGTACGATAATGCGCAGTAATTTCCTCCCATTGAAGCATCGTCAGCAAAAGAGCAACATGTCCCTGATCCAGCAGGCGATTCGCAATCGCCGAAGCCAAAAAGGTCTTGCCCGTCCCGGGTTTACCAGTGAAATAGAGGTTGAAACTTGGGTCCGGAAAACGCGCAATAAAGTCCTCCGCAACGCCAAGATTCTGCTCCATCTGGCGTCTCGCAGAGCTTTGGCCAGAAGGTAACTTGATCGGCTCGGTAGAGAAAAGTTCGGGGCGATGCCGGCTGAAATTGAGGTCTTCGGCAGGCAGCAGCCCGGGGGCAACGAGCCGCAACGACTCGCGCAAAACAGCCGGATAGCAGGCCGGGCAGGTGTTCTCGCCGACACGGCCACTGTCCTGGCACGTAGGGCACTGAAAGTGCAGTTCTTGTTCTTCAGAAAGACCGAGCGCTTCTTGGATTCGGTTGAGTTCGGCTTCGGCTTTGGCCAAAGCAGAGGCGGCCACATCCTGCGTTGATGTTAGCTCAGATGATGCCGTCAATTCGGAGCCAGGGATGGTGAGACTACGAAGATACTGCCAGCGGGCTTCGGAGGCGGAGGCGGCGGCTTTGGCCAAGTGAGGATGGGTGGCTAAGAGCTCGCGGCGAGAGGCTTCGGCCCGGCGAAGGGCGTCTTCTCGGCGTTTCTCATAGGTGGCCCTTATGGATAAAGCTAGCTGTTCGCGATTCATTGGCCCTCCGCCTCTTTTTGCTCGAGGTAGGCGTACTCGTAGAACTGATCTAAGTACTCGTCCTCGTACTCGCGCTGTTCGAAGTTGCCGCTGGTGGTGGGCCTGGGGGATGTGGCGCGGGCCTTGCGCTGCGCTTGGTGGATGCGGGCGTTGTTTTCCTCGAGTTGCTTGGCTTCTTTGGCGGCGTGAATACCAGCCTCGTGCCAGTTGGTGAGGATGCGGTCGAAGTAGTTGAG
This sequence comes from uncultured Fastidiosipila sp., assembly GCA_964499555.1. GTDB lineage: Bacteria > Bacillota > Clostridia > Saccharofermentanales > Fastidiosipilaceae > JAAYZH01. Next base: position 3,774 of record CAZCLL010000138.1, on the reverse strand, counting down.
GTTGGGCTCGGAGATCCGGACGGCGTTGGCGAGAGCGATGTCGATGATCTCGAAATCAAAGCCGAACTCAATGACCCATTTCTCGATGATGGTGATGTCGTAAGAGGAAATATTCTTGTTGAGCTTGCGGCCAATTTGTCCGGCGATGAGGCGGACGCGTTTGTTTTCTTCCTTGTAGCGGGTGAGCTCCATGAAGGACTTGACCCCGTGATTGTGGTAGTCTTCGGCGACTTTGTTGAGGTATTGCGGGCCGTAAAGGACGTTTCGCTCGGCGGCGTCGACAAACATCTGGTAGACCACGGACGATTCGAAGCCGTATTGGTCGAACCAGGTGTCGATGGCTTGGTACCAGGTGGGGCCCATGAGGCCGTGGAAGTAGGTGTCGTTGATGGCGGTGATGAGTTTTTGGCGGTCTTTGTGGGCTTCGTTGCGGCTCACGGATTCCCGCATGGGCGAGGCGGTCAGGCGGCGGTAGTGTTTGGCCAAAGCCTGACGCTTCAAGTCGATCAGCGTGAAGGAGGTGAAGTCCGTCTCGGTAGTCACGATGTTGTGGCCGGCGAGTTCGCAAATGGCGGCTTTGAAATCCTCTTGCGAGAGGCCCAGAGCCTGACGGACCGGCTTACTCTCGACCTTATTGTCGTGGGTCATGTGGAGCCGGGCCATGACATAAACCAGCAAGGCCTGATGGCTCAACGCAGACATGTAGTCTGTGATGAAAACATCAGGAATTGCCGTGTCATTCAGAAAAATATCCGCTATGTCTGGCATGCCCAAAGCCTCCGCTCGCTGGAAAGTTCACCCGAAAATCAGGAAAATCTTGCCCGAAAATTTCGACCGAAAAGTTCGCCCGAAAATCTCGAAAGTTCACCCGAAAATCTCGAAATTCAGGAAAATCAGGAACCCCATTATAGCACAGGGAAATTTTGCGGCGGGGGCTTTGGCGAAAGGAAATTTGGTTGCTACCGCAGAAGTACGAAAATAAAGTTCTGCGAAAGCTATTACCGCAGAAGTACGAAAATAAACTTCTGCGAAAACTCTAACCGCATAAGTACAAAAATAAACTTCTGCGAAAGCTCTAACCGCAGAAGTACGAAATTAAACTTCTGCGAAAGCTACAACCGCAGAACTTTAAAATTAAAGTTCTGCGGTTAGTGCCGTAACTAAAATTCCTTCAACTTCCAGGCCAGATTCCCAAGGAACAGCTCTCGCTCCAACGCATCTGGGACCGTATCCTTCTTAATATGAACAAACTCAATCTCCATCATCCGGGCCCAGTCGCGCAGAACTTCGGCGTCAAGCGCATACGTCAAGGTTGAGTGGTGGGAGCCGCCGGCTAGGATCCAGCATTTGGCGCCGGTGGCGAGGTCGGGTTCGGCTTTCCACATCACGCGTGCCGTCGGCAAATTCGGCATCGACTGATTCGGGACGACACAATTAATGTCGTGGACGATCAGGCGGAGGCGCCCGCCCATGTCGACGAGGGAGACCAGCACGGCGGGCCCCTCTTGGCCTTCAAAGACCAGGCGCGCCGGGGGATTTTTGCCGCCGATACCCAAAGGATGAACTTGGATGCGCGCCAGGCCGCGGCCCAAGGTGGGGCAGACTTCCAGCATGTGGGCGCCTAGGGAAAGGCCATTTTTCAGGTCGTACGTGTAGTCTTCCATGAAGGAAGTGCCACCCTCGAGACCAGTAGCCATGAACTTCAGGATGGAGGTCATGGCGGAGACTTTCCAGTCACCTTCACCGCCGTAGCCGTAGCCTTGGCGCATTAGATCCTGCGATGCGAGGCCGGGCAACTGCTCCATACCGTGGAGGTCCTCGAAGGTATTCGTGTAGGCGCGGCAACCCTGTTCGTCGAGGAGGGCTTTCATCGCCACTTCTGCCCGGGCTTGGTAACGAATCGAGTCGGCGTTGTCGGTCTCGATCACATAATTTTCGCGATACAAGGCAAGCTGCGCTGAGAGCTCCTCCTCCGTCACCTGATTCATGCGAGCCACGAGGTCGCCGACGGCCCAGGTGTTCACCTGCCAGCCGAGTTTGGCTTGGGCGTAGACTTTGTCACCCTCGGTTACGCCCACCTCACGCATGTTATCGCCGAAGCGCATCACTTTCAGCGAACGGCTAAACGAAACGCCGAGAGCCGCGCGCATCCATGAGGCAATCTCTTGCTGCGGCGCCTCGTCTTCCCAATAGCCCACCACAACCTTACGGGGCACTTCGAGGCGCGCGGCCATGAAACCATGTTCGCGGTCGCCGTGGGCGCTTTGGTGAAGGTTCATGTAATCCATATCAATGGCTTCGTTCGGGATCGTATCCAGGAACTGCGTGTGGAAATGGAGGTACGGTTTTTGCAGGAGCTTCAGCGCGTTAATCCACATCTTCGACGGTGAAAACGTATGACAGAAAACCACAATCCCCGCACATTCCGCACGGTAATTAGCCTCCCGGACCACATCCGTCGCATCCTCCGCCGTCTTCACAATCGTCTTGAACTTCACCGGCCTGGGCAAGCGCCCCGACTCATTCAAACCCGCCACGATCTTCAGGCTATTCTCCTCCACCTGCTTCAGCGTCTCGGGCCCATAAAGGAACTGACTCCCCACAACGAACCAAAATTCATACTCTTCCCACTTCATAATGAAACCTCTTTCTATAAACACTAAAACGATTCAATCGCTGCACGTTCAACCGCCAGCGCCTGTTCAAATGCGTCTCTATACGCGGCAAATTTCTCGGCCAAAGCCGCCTCCGGCCACTCCACCACGTGCTCAGCGGCTTTCCCGAAGATTTCCTCTTCCAAGAAAACCTCCAAAGACTTCGCCGCGCCATCCTTTGCGCCATCCTTAGCGCTATCCTTTGCAGCGCATGACGCCGTATACAAAGCCAAAAGCGCAATGCCCCAAGCCCCGCCTTCCCCAGCCGACTGATAAACGGCCGTCTTGATGCCTAGGGCCGAAGCCATAATCTTTTGCATGACACCGGCGGTTTTGAAGACGCCACCATGCCCGACAATCAGGTCAATCTCAACCTTTTCTTCTTCGGTCAAAATCTCCATCCCGATCTTCAAAGTCGTCACAATCGAAAACAGCTGCGCCAAGATAAAATCCGCCAACGTCATCGGCGCCTCCGGCCTCCTAACATAAAGCGGCCGCCCCGCCGTCGTCGCCGTAATCGGCTCGCCCGCCAAATAATTGAACACCACCAAACCAGCGGGCGAGCCCCCCAGCGCCGCTTGGTACAAATACTCGTACACTTGATCTTTCCCAAGCGGCGCCCCGACAAGCTCCGCAAACTCGCCAAAAATCTTGACCCACAAATCCGCTTCCGACGTCCCGTTATTGCAATGCACCATCGCAACCGGCTTGCCATCTGGCGTCGTCACCAGGTCAATCGCTTCGTAAGACTTCGCCAAAGCCCGCTCCAAGACCACCATCGCAAAAATCGAGGTCCCCGCCGACACATTCCCGCTTCGCTTCGCCACCGTATTGGTCGCCGTCATGCCCGTCCCGGCATCCCCTTCCGGCGGGCAAAACAGCGCGCCCGCCGCCAACTGCCCCGACGGATCAAGCCTCCTTGCGCCCTCCGGGGTGAGAGCGCCGGCTTTGGCCCCCGCAAGCAAAACCTTGGGAAGTACCTCCCGAATCGCAAACGGCACCACCTGGAGCGCATCGAACTTCGCCAGCATCTCCGGCTCGTAATCCATCAATTCGCTCGAAATCGGGAACATGCCCGCCGCATCGCCGAGAGGCGCAAAAACCCGCCCCTGTGCCTGGA
>CAZCLL010000137.1:4919-6437 GCA_964499555.1 uncultured Fastidiosipila sp. | reverse complement strand
GTATAATGAACTCCATTATTAAGGACTTTGAACCGTGGAAGGGCGAGATTGAGACGCGGAATTCCGGCGTACTGGTCGCAACCGAGGCAGGCGAAGCCGTCACCTACGGTCTCCATGCGGCACAGGAGCGAGGCGAATTGTTCATTGGTCCCGGGACGCAAGTCTACGAGGGCATGATCGTCGGTCGCACCGCGAAGTCGGAAGACGTTTCACTCAATGTCTGCAAGAAGAAACACGTTACGAACATGCGCGCAGCCGGTTCGGATGAAGCTTTGCGTTTGACAACCCCCACCGTTTTCAGTCTGGAACAATGTTTAGAATTTGTTGCCGATGATGAACTGATCGAGGTCACCCCTCAATCGATTCGCCTGCGTAAGCAAATACTCAATACCGAACAGCGTGCGAAACTGCGCTCGCGCCGCAAATTGTCCTCCCAGGACTAAGCCACAGCTTCCGGCAGGGGGTTACTCATGTTATCTACGAAGATCAAGCGAATTCTTGTTGTTTTCGCGATCCTATTTTTTGTGATTCTTGCTTTATTTATCGGCTTCCGCACGGGTTTCTCGTTCATTACCAGTCAGAATGAGCGAGAGCTCGCGATTGAAGCGATGCAGAAAGAGCTGAATCGTCCCACAGACGTTGCCGGGCCGGTTGCCGAACCGACGCCCGCCTATACCAACCAGAATGGCGAGCCCTATCAGCTGCCGCGCCACGTCAAACAAGACACCCCGAATGCGGTGGAAGTCTATATCGAGAGCGGCATGGATATCGGTGACATCGCAGACCTCTTACAGGCGAAGGGAATTATCGATGACACCTTACCTTTCCAGGTAATGGCGGAGTTAAATGGCTTCGGCGGCCGTTACCAATTGGGCACACATTTTGTCCTCGAGGGCATGGATTATAACGAGATTATGTATAATCTGGCCTTGCCTGCGGAGACGATTTGGGTCACCTTCCCAGAGGGCTACAGCTATGTGGATATCAAGAGGCGCCTTCGGGAAGTCGGTGTGAATTTCGACGAAGCCGAGATGGATCGCCTGATGAACCAGCCTTCGCTCTTCACGAATTACAGTTTCATTTCCGGGATCCCAACGGATCGTGTGGACCGTATTTACATGTTGGAAGGCTACTTGTTCCCCGATACCTATCAGTTCGACTTGAATGCCTCGGAGGAAACCATTATTCGGACCTTCCTTCGTAACCTCGACAACAAGCTCACTGCGGAGATCCGCGAACGTGCGGCCAGCATGGGGATGAGTCTTGACGAGATGTTGACCTTGGCTTCGGTCATCCAGAATGAGAGTGGCCGGATCCAGGAAGATTATCTAGTCTCCCGTGTCTTCCATAACCGTCTGGATAATGGCATGTTGCTCCAGTCTTGTGCGACGACTAATTACCTTCGCCAGTTGAACGGACAGCCGAAGGTCTGGGCAGCCACCGCTGAGGATATTGCCAGCGACAGCCCCTACAACACCTATCGTTTCGACGGCCTGCCACCGGGGCCAATCGGCAATG
>CAZCLL010000137.1:1882-4909 GCA_964499555.1 uncultured Fastidiosipila sp. | reverse complement strand
CGCTCTACCCGGATCTCTCCGAGCCGAACCTCTTGTATTTCGTGGCGAAAGGCGATGGCACTAACGCCTTTGCAAGTACCTTAGCCGGGCACGAAGCGAACATTGAACTCTACTCCGGCAACTGGACCAGCCCGAGAGACTAATCGAATATTCAGATGATAAAGTCGCTCCGTGAGGCCGTATTTTGGCCCTTGCGGAGCTTCACTTTTAGTAAGGAATCACAATTGACTACGAACACGCCTCTAAACATCCCGGAACTTTTATGCCCCGCAGGAAGCCCTGAGAAGCTCCGTGCTGCACTGCTCTATGGGGCGGATGCCGTCTACCTAGCCGGCAGTCGCTTCGGCCTCAGAGCCTCGAAGACGTCCTTTACAGACGAAGAGCTGGCCTGGGCTGTCGCCTACACCCACGAAAAAGGCGCAAAAGCCTACATCACCCTCAATATTCTCTCCCATGAAGAAGACTTATCGCATCTACCCGACTACGCCCGCTACTTGGCGTCCATCGGTGCCGATGCCGTGATCATCTCGGATCCCGGCGTCTTGTCCATTGTCCGCAAGGAAGCGCCCAAGCTCGAAATCCATCTCAGCACGCAGGCGTCAACCACCAACAGTGCGTCCTGCAATTTTTGGTATGAGCAAGGGGTCAAGAGGATCGTTCTGGCCCGCGAGCTGACACTGGCCGAGATCCAAGAAATCCGCAGCAAAATTCCGGCGGACCTGGAGCTGGAGGCCTTTGTCCACGGAGCTATGTGCATGTCCTACTCCGGCCGCTGTCTGCTCTCCAACGCCCTCACCGGTCGGGATGCCAACCGCGGCGAATGCGCGCAGCCCTGCCGCTGGTCCTGGAAACTCTCGCACGAGAATCAGCCGGGCGACGAGCTCTTTATCGAGCAAGACGAGCGCGGCAGTTACTTCTTCAATTCCCGTGACCTTTGCCTAGTCAATCACGTGCCTTTGTTGGCTAAAGCCGGAATCAACAGCTTCAAGATCGAAGGGCGGATGAAGGGGGCTTTTTACGCCGCCACGACTGCCAAGGTCTACCGCGAAGCGATCGACCGCTACGCCCGTGATCCGGAGGGGTTTACCCCAGATCCCCGCTGGCAAGAGGAACTGGATTTGATGGTGCACCGCACCTATGACACGGGTTTCTATTTCGACAAGCCGTCAGAGGATGCAAAGGTGGAGACGGAAACTTCCTACCATCGTGCGGCCGCTGTTTGCGGTGTGGTTTCTGAGACTTGTGATCCCTCTTCGGACTGGATCCGCTGCGAGCAAAGAAACAAGTTATCTGTTGGCGAAACGATTTCCATTATCCGCCCTATCGGGGAGAATCTTTCGTTGACTATTACTGAACTTATTGACGAGGACGGCTGTGCGATCCACGATACGCCGCATCCTTTGATGCGTTTTGCTTTGAGCCGAAAGGACCTAGCCCCTGAGGCCCATTCGGCAGAGATTCCGGAAGGAAGTTTCCTCCGGCGCTTAGGCGACAAGGATCAGGCGAAGGGCTAGGCGCCCAGAATCAGCATCGTCACAAACATGAGGAAGAGGCCCAGGAGGAACTTCCAGTCTGCGGGGAACCACTGCTCTTGCAGTAGTCTCTTGCGCATCTGGTCGGGGGAGGCGGCTTTGGCCGTATTAGAAAGAAGCGCAGACGTGAGCGGGATCAAGGTGACGAGGGCGACGGCCGCGGCAATGATGGAGGCGTAGAGCGCAGTCCGACCGGCTGTCCCTGCAAAAGCCATCGAACTCGTGAAGAGCGGCAAAACGGGCTGCAAGACCACGAGGGTGGCATTCATGATGAAATGCGTCAGCATCGTGACAAAGAGGTTATCGGTCAGCTGGCGCATGAAGCCTAGGTAAATCCCAGCAAAGAAGGGCGCAATGAGGAAGTACGGATCGCCGTGGTAGAGGGCAAAAGCCGTCGCCATCAAAATGATGCTAAGCCCAGATCTTCCCGAAAGCCCCAGCGAAGTCTGAATCACCCCACGGAACATGAGCTCCTCACAGATCGCCGGAATGAGTGCGGTCACCAGAATCAAGAGTAGATAAGTCAGAGGCGACGGACTTCCGACCAGCCCCAAAAGACTGTCAGAAGTCGGGTGGAAGCCCAGCCTCGCCAAGAGAAACAAGCTGATATTGTTCAGCCCACTGAAGGCAATCGCAGCCGGAATCCCAATAACGGCCGCCAAACCAAAGACCGAAAGCGGCTGCGATACCCGCCCTGCGACGAGCGAAATATCCATATTATAGAGGAAGAGGACAAAGACGCTCGGTAGCAAAACCGTGAAGCCTTGCGTGAGCAGCGTCGAGAACATCCCCCCATCAAGCGCCAATTTATCCACCCCAAAAACATTTCTAGGCAGAATGGCCCAAATGATCATCAAAAGGATCGTCAAGAGCGCATGCATGAGCAAAACCGTTCCGGCTGCCCCTCGCTGACGCCTGTAGAGGAGGTACTCCTGCTGGCGGCGGACTAGGGGGGAGGGGTCGTCTGCCTTGATCGGCTTGAACTCGCTGATGATGCTCTGCTTAAAGGCCTCCAGGATGGCGGACTTTTGGCGTTTGGGTTTTTGTTTGTTTTTTTGTTTGGGTTCGGTTTTTTGGTTAGGTTTTTGAGCGGGTTCGGTTTTGAGTTTCTTTTGCTTCTGTGGTTTGGTTGGTGCATCCTCGGTTTCAGGGGTTTGGCCGGGTTCTTCTGTTTCGTCTTCTAGGGAATCTTCTGTGTCGGCTGAATCTTCTAAATCGTCGAAATCTTCAGCATCTTCTGAATCGACAAAATCTTCGACATCATCAAAATCTTCGACGTCGTCAAAATTTTCAGTTTCGTCAGAATCTTCAGAATCGTCAAAATTTTCTGCGTCGACAAAATCTTCGCCATCATCATATTCTTCAGCGACTTCTGAATCTTCTTCGTTTTCTGAATCCTCAGATTCTTCGGCGATGTCAGATTCTTCGGCGATGTCAGATTCTTCGGCGATGTCAGATTCTTCGGCGATGAATCTGACATCGCCGAAGAATCTGA
>CAZCLL010000137.1:0-1872 GCA_964499555.1 uncultured Fastidiosipila sp. | reverse complement strand
TCAGATTCTTCGGCGATGTCAAGTTCTTCGGTGAAGTCTAGTTCTTTAGTGATTTCCGTTTCATCTGCATCCGTTGAAACAAGGGCATCCTCTAAGCCTTCGGGGGCAGGGGGGAGGGCTGCTGCTTTGGCCTCGGAAGGCTCTTCTAGCGGCTCGGAGGGGGCGGGAAGACGGCGGGGCTTCAGGTTGAAGCGCGGAAGCTGATCGGAGTCGCTAGCGTCGTCGCTGGGGAGAGCATGATTTGTTAGGTCCATAGCGAGGCTATCGGCGGGCGTGGGTGCGTCGTTCTTGTGGTTTCGTTTAGATTCTTGGTTGGAATCAGTCATGAATTGCTGTGTGCCTTTCGTGTGACAATCTACACAGATTATAGCATGCTGACCGATTATAATAGCCAAAAAGGGGTGAGGAAAAAACATGAGTAAACAAATGAAATTATATGATCCACCGATGGGTAGCCCTACCGGCATCGGTCTTGTCTCTCAATATGATCAGAAGGAATTGTTGCGGGTGGCGACTTTGGTCTACCAATTGAAGCAACGTGGGATTGAAGTGGAGCGTGCGAATTTGAGTACGGTTCCGAAGGCTTTTTTGGAGCAGGATGGCTTGATGGACAAGCTTATGGAGGAGGGCAATGACTTTCTCCCGGCTGTTTACGATGAGAATGGCGTACTGGTTTCTGGGCGTTATCCTTCGAATGAGGAGGTGGCGACTTGGTATCAGCAACCGGATTTAGCGGAGCATTTGCCGGATTTGCCGCCGGATGAGTTTGTGGCTTTGTGGCAGGAGGCGGAGGCCTGGGGCATGTGTAACACCTCAGACTGCTCGACCTGCGGGGGTTGCGGCTGAGGCTGGGGCTGAGTGTTTGGCTTGGCTTCGGCTGGGGCTGGGGCTGGCTTGGCTTCGGCTGGGGCTACGTTTTGACTTCGGCTGAGGCTGGGAATGAGATTTGTGAAATGAGAATTGCCTTTGCGTTGTGCAAGGGCTTTTTTATGGGGGTAGGTTAGCTTTTTTATACTATTTTGTCTGCGAACGGATGGATGAATAGGATTTTTGCTTTGAGGGGGCGGAAAGGATTCGATAAGTGGCGGTGATTCAATTTACATACTGCTTACATACCACTTACATACCGCTTGCATACCGCTTGCATACCACTTACATGCCGCTGACTTCCGATTTTTTTCGATTTCAGACAACTCTCGGGAAAAATGCTTGCTGAAGCATTATGTAACATGGCATAGTGGACCGATTCTGTTGTTGTGCTGTGGCCGAGGTGCTTAAGAGCGGTCAGTTCATGAGGATGTGAGGCATTTAGTTCAAGATAATCCAAGAATAGTTCACGATAATCCATGAAAGGCCTCAGTTTTTCCCGTGATGTACTGAATTATTCTAGACAGAACATCTTACCCGCAGCACAACGACGATCTTGGACCACTATATCTTGTTATACAATGTTGTGACGCCGATTTTTTTCTCTGAGCACACCTAGCAGCCTGGGCGAACAGTTGAATTGTGGGATATCAAGTGGAACCCGAGAGAAGATCAGATTGACTACCGCTCACAATGAAAGAAGATTACGAGAGTTACGTCCGCTAGTGATGTGCAGTGGCTGCTTATTTTCTAGGACGTTCAAGTTCTGCGAATTTTTGGGCGGAGCTTACTCTCGTATCGTCGCATACTCCGGGAGATATCCGCTACTGCTAGCGATTAGTAACGAGCAAGATGGGAAAACTGATAGATAGCTTGTTAAGGTGGTCAGGATCTGTCGCTGTCCATACTTACCATGTTACCTAAGGCTTGGTTTTCGAGATAACAGCTCATAAATAGGGTCTGCTGAACGGTTGACAAAGCCCGGAATTCCGGCATAAACCTCGA
>CAZCLL010000136.1:0-6527 GCA_964499555.1 uncultured Fastidiosipila sp. | reverse complement strand
AAACGGAAGTTCTTTGATTATCCGATCAGCATGAAGCCCGAGACGTTTAAGAATTTGGGGTTCAAGTCGACGATGAAGGCGGGCTTCGGTTATCTGGGGTCGACGATTAAGAAGAAGCCGGAAGATTCTTTGGAGAATTTTTACATTAACCGCTTCGGCCGACCGCTCTATAGCATGTTCTTTGAGAACTACACAGAGAAGGTGTGGGGGCGTCACCCGTCGCAGATTTCGGCGGATTGGGGCTCACAACGCGTGAAGGGTTTGTCTTTGGTCAAGACGGTTTTGAATGCGATTGCAAAACCCTTCCGCAGCAAAGATAAAGTCCAGGAAACTTCGCTGATTGAGCAGTTTTGGTACCCCAAGAAGGGGCCGGGGCAGCTCTATGAAACGATGGCGGAGGAGATCCTTCGCATGGGTGGCGAAATCCATAAGATGGAGAAGGTGACGGCGCTCGCCTTGCTAGGCGACGAAATTGGCGGCGTGACCACCACGAACCAGGAGACCGGCGCGGAAACCCAGTGGACTGGGGATTTCTACCTTTCGTCCATGCCGGTGAAAGACCTGATTGGCTCCATGCAAGGCGACGTCGAAGTGCCGGCCAGAATCAAAGATTTGGCAGCAGCACTGCCGTACCGCGACTTTATGACCGTGGGCGTGCTGGCGGACAAGCTCTTACTCGAGAATAAGACTGAGACGAAAACGCTTCATGGCGGTGTGCCGGACAACTGGATTTATATCCAGGAGGGCGATGTCTTGTTGGGGAGACTCCAGATTTTCAATAACTGGTCCCCCTATATGCCGGTGGATCCGGAGCACTCGATCTGGATTGGCCTCGAATATTTCTGTACGGAGGGCGATCAATATTGGAACATGTCTGACGAGGACTTCATTGAACTGACGATTAATGAGCTCGTGAAGATCAAGGTGATCGAGCGCTCCGCCGTGCGTGATGCTTGTCGCATCAAAGTCAAAAAGGCCTATCCCGCCTACTTTGATTCCTACGAGCACTTTGACGAGATTAAAGACTGGCTCCTAACCCGCAAGAACCTGATTTGCATTGGTCGAAACGGCTTACATCGTTACAACAATATGGATCACTCCATGTTGGCCGCACTCCGAGCCGTAGATGTCATGACCGGCAAGCTGGATCCGCACGTGGTGTGGGAAGTGAACACGGAAAAGTCCTACCATGAAAAGCAAGACAAGACTGAACATGAGTGAGAACCAAACTACGAAGGACGTTTCAAGCAGGCAAGTGGGGTGGCTTTTTCTAGGCGGGCTCCTCTTGTCCCTGGCGTGGATTGTTATTCTATACTACATTTGGGGACCGTCCACGGGCTACCTGCATTCGGATTCGACGGACACCATTCTTTGGGCCCAGGAATCGCTTGAGGCTGGCCGCACCTTTAATCCAGACTTCCATTATGCGGCCTTGCTGCCCTTTGGCGCGAATTTATGGTTTGTCCCTTTGCTCGCGATCTTTGGCTACGGGCTTACGGCGCAGCTTCTGGGGATGAGCGTTTTTCTCGTGGTGCTGTCGGCTGCGCTGATTTTCCTCTTCCGTTCGCTGGCGTGGGCGTGGGGGGAGAGCCTCGGCGCAACGGGTCTGGCCCTCCTGCTCGTTTCGGGCAGCGACAAGCTTCGGGAGCTCTTCTGGGGTCACACCATCTATTACAGTTTGGGGCTTGTCCTTTTTGCGGTTGGTGTCGGGCTGATTCTGCGCTGTTTCCGCGCGGATGCCAGACAGAAGAAGTGGGCGCTTCTGCTCCTGCTTTTTTCCGCCGGAGCTGCCACGAACGGGACGCAAATTCTAGCCCTCTACTTCGTTCCGCTCTTCGGTGCCCTCCTTCTTGAGGCCTTTTTACCGGCCAAAGCCGCCGCACGCCGCTCCCTCACCGTCAAGAATCAGTTCCCCGCTCTCTTAGTTTTTGTGGGCACCATTGCCGGCCTTCTTATCCTCCTTTTCCTCAGACGAGGAGGGATTATGGCCGGCTACGCAGAAGCGTATACATCCTGGGAACTTAGCACCAAATGGCAAGAGAGCTTCAACAAAATCGTCCCTGATTACCTGAACCTTTTCGGTGTGACAAACAAGGAATCCTTGCATCTTTTTAGCCCCTCTTCACTGCTCTTGGCGGGGAGTTTGGCGACGGCTTTTCTGGTCTTGTTTCTGCCCCTCCTCATGCTGATTCGCTACCGCCATATTAAGTCTCCTGGCACGCGATTCTTGCTCTTGGCCCACACGGTACAGTGCGCGCTCTTGCTCTTCCTTTATATCTTTAGCAAATTATCTGCTGCCAATTGGCGCTTGACCCCGCTCTTGGCGAGCTCTGTGGTGACCTCCTTAGTCATCTTACGCGACTGGCTGCAGGATAAGCACTTGAGGGGGGAAGAGGCGGCTTTGGCCAACAACGACACGCCCACAGAAACGCCGGTTCGCTACGAACCTTCCCAAGCAAGCCGCTGGGCCTGGATCCTCCTCGTGATCTTCGCGGTGGGGGTCTTGCGAAATGCGGTGACGATCCTTTCCATACCGGCCACCTATGGGGAAGGACAGCAGAAAGCGCTCGACACAAACTACATGGAAGAGAACGACTTGCGCTTCGGCTACGGGAACTTCTGGCGTTCCCAGATTTATACACTTCTGACCGACGAAGAGACGATCGTGCGGCCAATTGAGGTCGATGAGCAGGGCCTCTATTTGCGCGACTACCAGAACAAAGACGCCTGGTACGAGAAGGCTCCGACGCTGGATCAATACTTCCTGATCTTGTCGAAAGACGAGCTGACAAAGCTCCAAGAGTCACCTGATTGGCAGCCACTCCAGCTACGCATCGTCAAAGAAGAGCTTGTTGGCGAACACTACTTCGTCATTCTGGATGAGAACATTACGGATCTCCTTTTGAACTAAGCGACAAGCCTTTTGAACTACCGGCGATCCCGAGATTCGTGATAAGATAAAGCATGATGTTTTCCTCTTGGAAAAGTCCCGGGGGAAGTGCATAAAATACCTGACGTAACGGAAACAAAGAACCCAAAGGAGGATCCATTTTATGGCAGAAGTCAAATTTTTCGTCTGTGAAGAGTGCGGCAATGTAGTCGAGCTCGTCTTCGAAGGCCAAGGCACCTTAGTCTGCTGCGGCGCTGACATGACCTTGCTCGAAGCCGGTGTCAAAGACGCCGCCGCCGAAAAGCACGTCCCTGAAGTGACTCGCGAAGGCAACGTGGTGAACGTCCAAGTCGGTAGCGTCCCTCATCCGATGCTCGAAGCCCATTACATTGTGTTTATTGCACTTGTCCAAGGCAGTAAAGTACAACGCGTAAACCTTCATCCCGGCGAAGAGCCCAAGGCAAGCTTCGTTGTCGAAGAAGGCCCTATCACCGTCTACGAATACTGCAACCTGCATGGTCTCTGGAAGACCGAGGCCTAAGTTTTCCCTACGACATGTGAAGCAATGAAAATCTCCCCCGTTTCGAAAGCCTATTTCGCAAACGGGGGAGATTTTTTCGTATCGTTGATGGTGAAGGGCTAGAACGCCTTACTTCGTTTCGTCATCCGGGTTGGTGTCCTTACTGTCTCCCGCATCATGGGTTTCGTATGATGCGTCATAGGACTTGCCACTCTTGTTTTCGTGGCGCGTTTCGGTGTAGTATTCCCAGCTTCTTTTGATGTTGTTAACCTCGTCTTTGGCCATCGCCATCAGGTTCAGTTCGCGCCCGTCTTCTAAGACAATCACGATCTCATATGCGGTGAGAACCGCAGCTCCCAGCCCAATCAAAGCCGCAATCGGCGCCAAGATCACCCCGATCGCTCCGATAGTAACGGACAAATTGAGAAGCACTTTACCTTCCTTGCGGATGACGATATTCGTCGCATTGACCTTCGACAAAACCTCGCGAATGGTCCGGAGAATATCTTCTACATTGGGTTCCTTGTGGGTCTTTTCGTCAGAAGTTGAGTCTTCTGAGGAAGTGGATTCGGCGGCTTTGGCCTCGGAGTCATCGGCATCTGCGGCGGCATCGGTAGAATCGGCGGATTCGGCAGCACCTGCCTGGCGGTTTCGATGGATATAGTCCCGAGCTTGGTTCACATCGCCATGACTGGCCTTCAGTGCCCAACTGACGAGGTAAAAATCAGCCCCGGTTTCCTTCATGAGTTCTTCAACAGTTTCAAGTGTAATCATAGGCACCTCCTAACTCTTCTCATTGTAAGCCATCGTTGTTAAAAGTGCAGGGTATTTCGGCGTTTCATTGAGCAAAGGCAGCATCGCCCGCGAGTACACCCGGGGGTAGACGAAGAGCTCTTTCTGGTGCGTCCTCTTCAGGAGCAAGCGCTGCAGTAAGACCGCCATCGAGCAGAACGCCAGTTCGTACGCAGAGAGGACAATCGTGCGGTCCAAGGCGCCTTTGGCCAAAGCCGCCTCCAGCCACTCCGACATCCCGAAGCTGATGATCACCGGCCGTTCCTCTGCGCCGTCAAAGTGTTTGGAGATGGCCTCACTCGCCTCGATTGAGTCCGCCACAATGCAACTGTGCTTATTCAAAAGGTTCGGCGTAAATCGCCCTTTATTGTGAATGAAGATGTTTTCTTTCGGATAGTGGTGGGCGAGTTCGGCCAAATACGGATGGAAATCGTCATCCGACAAGAAGCCTTCGCCACTGAGCGACCGCTTCGATTCGTGGATATAAAGGCCGTTTCTTTGCTTGTCCGTGGCCAGAATTTGCTCCGAAAGCAGCCGATAATACATGTGCTTGTCATATTCAATAACATTGACCGGCACCATCTTCACTTCGGCATTCTGGCCCGAAGAGGTTAGCACCAGCGGGCACCCCTTGCCGCGGAGGTATTTCATGGCTTTCGTCAGTGACTCTGGCGGTGGCCCGATTATCAAGAGACCTTCCAGGCTCTCGTCTCTCACTTGCAGATCCGTCAACAGTTCCAAAGCCTGCGGCAACTCTTCGGCTGCAAAGAACTCAATCTTCAGTTCCTGATTCTGAAAATAGCCCAAAGCCTCCAGGCACGCATGCAGAATATCTTCCTCAACTGTTGCCGGCAACGTCTGGTCTACCTGCAAGACAAGGAGGTGAGGGGTTTGGCTCCTTACTTGTTGGCTATAGCGGTTGGGACTGTAATGTACACCCTCAGCAATTTGCATGACCTTCTGGCGCTTGCTTTCACTCACCCCACTCTGTCCATTGAGTACGCGAGAGACGGTAGCGATGGAGACCCCGGCGAGGCGGGCGATATCCTTGATCGTCATGAGCCATTCACTCCTTTCGAGTAGTCGTTGCTTTCGAATCGTTGTTATTGCGTCGTTGTTGTTTTTGATTTGTCATTGTTTTTGATTTGTCATTGTTTTCGATTTGTTATTGTTTTCGATTAGCCTTTCGTTTCGGTCCGTTTATCTGATCGGGTAGGGCTTTCCTTGTGGTCAGCGTTTCTGTTTTGCGAGGCCACCTTAGTGGTTGGTTCTTCTGGTCAACTTGTCTTCCCGATCGATTAACAGTTACCTAACCCTAGCCAATTTCATTATATGAAATTACGGCTTGGTTTTGGTGAAAAATGTTAGGGTAAACCGACGAATATTTGTAAATCTTTGTGCGAAGCGGAATGATTTTGTGAAAGCTGTTTGGGTTTTCTTGGGTGAGTTAGGCAAATTGTTGGGTGACAAGTGAGTTGGGGTGTGCGTGTTGAGGGGAGATGGTCACTTGAAGTTTATCTAGGTGCTTACAGCTTGGTGCAGGGGGACACTCTCACACGCAAAGCCCCCTCCTAGCTGTCTTGCCGAAACATGATTTGGGGGATATCAAGTGGAACTTGAGACGATACAAGAGTAACTACCGCTCTGAATATGATAAAGCCACGAGAGTGACGTCCGCCTATCTGCTATGAAACGATTAGAGTAACTACCTTTCTTAAAAACTTGTCGTTGCCAGTGAAATGGCTTCGGGGTAGGCGGTTGCCGTGGTGGGAAATCAATACACTGCCTGTTGGTTCAACTGAGATCAACAGCGGTTGGTGCTGCCCGTTGTTGAAGTGATCCTTTGGCGTGCTTATCCTTGCGTTGATTTGATGGTATGGAGGAAAGTCTCCTTGTATTCGGTGCGTGTTCAGGGGGATATCCCTCTCTTCCAGTGCATCGTAGACGGCAAGAGGGGTAAAACTGCTATGTAATAAGTTATGCTGGACAAAACTCTGCCATATCCAAGCTGGCGACGAGTTTTTAAGGTCTACCAGTGACAAAACCCGTTCCTCTATACCCGATCGGGGCGATTTTAGGGTCTTTAGAAGAAAATTCAGTAAAAGATAATATGTTAAACTCGGATATCGCAGAGTTTTGTCCAAATATCTAGTTATGCTTTGGCCGGAAGGGAGAGATTCTTGTGTTCAGGCTCGTATTCATGTGGATTTCCTTCACATGATAGTGATTATTAGGCATCAAGATATGTAAAATGCTTATGAAACAAGGTAAAGTGGACAAAAGTCGGCGATATCCAAGCTGGCGACTGGTTTTCCTAGGGACAAT
>CAZCLL010000135.1:0-6619 GCA_964499555.1 uncultured Fastidiosipila sp. | reverse complement strand
TGCTGACATGGAGCATCCCTATATCACCTATGAAAATAACTACATTGAGTCCGAGTGGTGGGCGCTGAGGCAAATTTGGGATAAGGGCCTCCTTTACAACGGCTACAAGGTTGTGCCTTACTGCCCCCGCTGCGGCACTGCTCTCTCGAGCCATGAAGTGGCGCAAGGCTATAAAGATGTCAAGGACACGTCGGTTTTCGTTCGTTTCCGGGCCAAAGCCGCCGACAACACCTTCTTCGCCGCCTGGACGACTACGCCTTTTAGGGCAGGACAACACATATTTCGTCATCTGGACGACTACGCCGTGGACCCTGCCTTCGAATGTGGCTTTGGCTGTCAATCCGGATGCCAGCTACGTGAAGATCGAGCTTACAAGTGGCGCAGTGGCGGAAGCACAGGCGAGAGCTGCCGCAAGCCATAAGCACGAACACGACCATAAGCATGATCTTAAGCACGACCACGACCACACCGACGACCACAAGGATAAAACGAGTGCCTGCTATGAGGCGGGGACGAAATACATCATGGCGGAGAGTCTGGTGGAAGGCTTCTTTGGCGAGGGGAACTATGAGGTTCTGGAGCGCTATAAAGGTGAAGAGTTAGCGGGCATGCATTATGAGCCGCTCTTTACCTATGGCCGAAATCAGGTAGAGAAAGCCAAGAAGGACGCCTACTACGTTGTTTCTGCGGACTATGTCACATTGGAAGATGGTACCGGGATCGTGCATATTGCGCCGGCTTTCGGTGAGGATGATGCCAAGATTGGCCGTCAGTACAATTTGCCTTTCGTTCAGCTGGTTGAGCCAGATGGAACGATGAGTCAGGATGTGACCGACTTTGCCGGACAGTGGGTGAAGGATGCCGATTTTGGCTTGATGGATAAGTTAGAGGAAGAGGGCTTGCTTCTTCGGAGACAGGTCTATGAACATAATTATCCGCATTGCTGGCGCTGCGACACGCCCTTGATCTACTATGCCAGAAATACCTGGTTCATTGAAATGACCAAGCTGAGAGACGAGCTGGTGGCCAATAACCGTACCGTGAACTGGATTCCGGAAAATGTGCGCGAAGGCCGTTTCGGTAACTTCTTGGAGAATGTGGTGGACTGGGGACTTTCCAGAGAACGCTACTGGGGAACCCCGCTACCGGTCTGGCAATGCGAATGCGGCCATGAACACTGCATGGGTTCCATTGAGGAGCTGAAGTCGATGTCGGAGAATTGTCCGGATGACATTGAGCTCCATAAGCCCTACATCGACCGGGTGCAAGTCAAGTGTCCGGAATGTGGCGGGCTGATGCACCGTGTGCCAGAGGTGATTGATGGGTGGTTTGATTCGGGTGCCATGCCTTTTGCCCAATACCACTATCCATTTGAAAACAAAGAGAAGTTTGAAGAGAACTTCCCGGCTGCCTTTATTTCGGAGGCGCAAGATCAGACGAGGGGCTGGTTCTATTCCTTGATGGCGATTTCGACTTTGCTCTTCGAGCAATCGCCCTATGAGAATGTCATTGTAATGGGGCTGGTGCAAGACCAAGATGGCCGCAAGATGTCGAAACATTTAGGAAACGTCGTGGATCCGTGGGATGTCCTCAATAAGCAGGGTGCGGATGCGATTCGCTGGTATTTCTACCACAATTCCCAGCCGTGGCTGCCGAGCCGTTTCTCGGATGAGTCGGTGAGCGAGGGCCAAAGAAAGTTCATGGCCACCTTATGGAACACCTTGGCTTTCTACACACTTTATGCGGAGATTGATCAGTTTGATCCGTCCAAGTACCGCTTGGATTACAACACACTTGGGGTGATGGATCGCTGGGTTTTGGCGAAGCTGAATACGCTGACGGCCAAAGTCGACGCCGGCCTTGACCGCTACGATATTACGGGTTCGGCCAGAGCGATCCAAGATTTCTCCGATGATTTGTCCAACTGGTACGTTAGAAGAAGCCGCGAACGTTTCTGGGCGGATGGCATGGAAGAGGATAAGGTGAATGCCTACCTCACGCTCTATACTGCGCTGCTCACGCTGGCGAAGTTGACTGCGCCCTTTGTGCCTTACATCAGCGAGGCCATTTACCAGACGGTGGTTAAGTCGACCCAAGTCGAGGCACCGGTGAGCGTCCACTTGTGCGCCTATCCTGAGGTGGTCTCCCAGTGGGAAGATGACCGTTTGGTTCAAGATATGGATCGCCTCATCACGCTGGTTTCACTGGGGAGAGCCGCTCGAAACAACTCCGGGATGAAGAACCGCCAGCCTTTGGCCAGGGTCCTGATTGCCGGTGCTAAGCCCTTCTCTGAGGAGCTCACCCAGGTCTTGAAAGATGAGCTCAACATCGACGAGGCCGAGTACATCGAGTCCGCGGATGCCCTCTTGACCTATCACTTCAAACCGCAGCTTCGAACCTTAGGGAAGAAGTTGGGTGCGAAGTTGCCACTCGTCAGGGAGGCTTTGGCCAAAGCCGACGGCAACAAATCTTTCGCGGAACTTCAGGCTACGAAGGAACTTCGACTGACGCTAGAGGGTGAAGAGATTGTCTTGGCCGAGGAAGACTTGATCATCGAGACTGGCGAAGCGGAGGGTTATGCTGCGGTTAGCGAGGGCGGCGTGACGGTTGCGCTGGATTTGACGCTTACCGAAGAGCTCTTGGATCGTGGTTTCGTCCGTGAGATCATCTCGAAGGTCCAGAATATGCGTAAGGATGCGGGCTTTGTGGTGACCGACCGCATCAACTTGTACTACGATGGCACAGACAAAATCAACCGAATCATTCATACTAATCAGCAAATGATCGGCAGTGAAGTTCTCGCTTTAACCATCGAAGAGGCCCAGGTGGCGGATGCGACGGAGTGGAAAATCAACGGGGAAGACTGCCGCTTGAAAGTTGAAAGGGTATAGGATCTTTCATGTTATTTGGCAATTTTGACCTTCAGTCTTACCTGCTTCGTCTTTTGGTGTTATTTTTGTCGATCAGCGTGCACGAATACGCGCACGCTAGATCGGCCTATCACTATGGCGACGACACGGCTGCTCTGCAAGGACGCTTAACTTTAAACCCCTTGAAGCATTTCGAACCCTTCGGTCTCATGATGATCCTGATCGGTGCGCCAATTGCGTGGGCGAAACCGGTGCCGGTGAACCCCTCACGTTTCCGCAGGGATGTCGATTATAAGAAGGCGATTTTGTGGGTCAGTCTGTCGGGCATCACGGCCAATTTGCTCTTGGCTTTTGTCAGTGGCTTTTTCTACTACTTGGTTCAGTTTATTTTCATCAAGTCGATTGGTGCTTCGGATGTGTTTTTGACGGTACTGAGAATCTTAGGCACTCTCTTTGCGATGCTTATTTCAACGAATGTCTATTTGGCGATCTTCAATCTCTTGCCGATCCCCATGCTGGATGGCTTCGAGTTGTTCTCAAGGATTCTCCCGCAGCGCGCGGTGTGGTGGCTGCAAAATAATTCACGGGTCATCAGTATGGTAATGCTCATGCTCATCATTTTCTTTGGTGGCCCCTTTTCCCGTGTCCTGAGTGCCATCGCAAATCCGGTCATCAACGTACTGACCTGGCCTTGGGAACAGCTCATCAATTTACTTCTCTAGGAGAACTCCATTGGCGGAAAAGGCTCAAGCTTCAAAAGACATTCTCCCTTTGCCGGAGACAGATGATCAAGTTTCCAGAGGACCCGAACTCACCATCGGTGATTTTTCCGGGCCTCTGGATTTATTGTTCTACCTCATTGAGAAGAATGAACTGGATCTCTTTGACATCCCCATAGCGGAGCTCACTGGCCAGTACCTCCGTTACTTGGAGGGGGTAACGGCGCTGGATATGGACCTCATGTCCGATTTTCTCGTTATGGGTTCGAGCTTAGTTCAACTGAAGTCGCAGATGATGTTGCCAAAGCCGGAGGCCGCAAGTGACGGGGGGGATCCTCGAGATGAGCTGGTCTTGCGACTTTTGGCGTACCGGCGCTGTAAATTGATTGCGGCGGAGCTGAAACGGCGTGAAGCCCTTTATGCCGGTGTGATTTTTCGGGTGCCGGAAAACCCTGCGAATTTAGGGATCAAAGCGCCGGATCCAGCGATCTTCTATGCGGATGAGACGGACTTCAGTCAAACGAAGTTTCGGCAGGCAAGGGCGGCTTTGGCCGAGAGAAATCATGCGCGCTTCCAGGACTTGTCGGAGAAGATGGAGTACATTGTGAGCCGCGAACAGATCTCGATCAAGGAATGGATTGATCGGCTGTGGCAGACCTTGCTTTCGGAACCGGTGATCCATTTCGACCAGATGTTCCCGACGAATTCGGGGCGAGGGAAGCGCTTGACGGGCTTTTTGGCGGTCTTGGAATTACTGAAACAGAATCGAATTACGGCGAAACAGGCAAAACCTTTTGCGGACCTTGTGATCAGCCGAAGAGAGGAAGAGAGCCATGGATGATGCGATCGATCGGGAGCTGGGTACGCCTGTGCCGGAGGGACCGGCTTTGCTGGGGGCTATAGAGGCGATCTTGTTTGCTGCGGGAGACCCGGTTCCGAAGGCTCAGTTGGCTGAGGTGATGGGGCTGGACCTAGAGCTTGTCTCGGCGCTTTTGGAGAAACTACAAACGAAGTATCAGTCGGAAGGGTCAGGCATTGAATTGCGCCTCATGGGGGAGCAGGCGGCTTTGGCCACAAAAGCAGAGATGTCGCCCCTCCTGGAGCGCTTCTTCGCCAAACCACCGAAACAGATCAACTTGAGTCAGGCGGCCTATGAAACCTTGGCTGTGGTTGCGTATAATGAGCCGGTTACAAGAGCGCAGATTGAGCAGGTCCGGGGGGTGAACTCGGATGGAGCCCTGAACCGCTTGGTGGAGAAGGGCTTGGTGGAAATGAGTGGCGTCCTGGAAATTCCGGGAAGGCCGGGACTTTTCAAAACGACGGATCTATTCTTGCGTCTCTACGGGATCCGGCAAGTGGCGGACCTAGAGCCAATGGATATGTTGATGTATGGTACGGTGCAGGATTTTGAGCAGTCGTACCGAATGACGCAGGAACTGGCGAAGCGAGGGGAAAGTGCCCCGGGCGCGGAAGAGAATGAGGGTGTGGAATATGAGTAAATTGACGATTGCCCTAGATGGCCCCTCGGGGGCGGGGAAGAGTACGATCGCAAAGGCTGTGGCGAAGAAGCTGGGTCTCTTATACCTTGATACGGGGGCGATGTACCGGACCTGCGGGCTGGCTTGCTACCGGGCGGGGCTTACGATGGCGCAGAAGGATGAAATTGTCGCCCTGGTTTCTGGCCTCGCAATTGATATCCGTTTTGTGGATGACGAGCAACACATCTACTTGAATGGGGAGGACGTGAGTGAGGAGATTCGCTTGCCGGAGATCTCGATTTGGGCTTCGGATGTGAGTTCTCTGCCAGAAGTACGCCTGCGGATGACAGAAATGCAGCGGGAAATTGCGAGTCGGCAAGCCTTAATTATGGATGGCCGTGATATTGGTACCTATGTCTTGCCTGACGCTGAGGTAAAAATATTCTTGACAGCTAGAGCGGACGTTCGGGCCAGGAGGCGTTTCGAGCAACTCGAAGCGAAAAACCCGGGGCAACAAACCTATGAGGACGTGCTTCGGGATATTACCTACCGAGATGAACAGGATTCCGGACGGGCATTTGCGCCGCTAAAGCAAGCGGAGGATGCGATTGTCATGGATACGTCGGAACAGACGGTTGAAGAAACGATTGAAAGTGTGCTGGCGCTTGTCAGACAGATTGAGGGTTAGAACATGGGCATGTTGACGCCGAAACAGCGCCAAAGAGTGGAGAAGGAATTAGAAAAGAAGCTTCCGCCGGAGACAGAGATGCACAAGGGTGGCCGAGCCGTGGTGTATGCGGTCGTTCGTGCAGTGATGAAGCTCTTGTTTCGCATTCAAATTGAAAACCCTGAGCGGGTGCCTTCGTCAGGGACGGTATTACTTTGCTCCAATCACACGAGTTATTTTGATATCCCCTTGATCCATCTGCAGCTGGATCGCTGGACGCATTGGGTGGCCCGAGAGTCGCTTTTCCGTTCCTGGTTTACGAGCCGTTTTTTACCCTGGTGGGGTGCGATGCCGATTGATGTGAACAATCCGGATGCTTCGCAAATTAAGTTGATCTTGGCTGCGCTAAAAGAGAAGAAGATGATTGGGATTTTTCCGCAGGGTACTCGTTGTCAGACCCAGGAGAAATTGGAACGGACGGTGCCGCGTTCCGGTGCGGTTTCCTTTGCGATTCGTACCCAAGCGACGATCTTACCCGTGATGGTGGTGGGAGGCTTCAAGCTCTTCCGCAGAACTCGCTTGATCGTTGGCGAGCCTTATGCCTATGATTTGCCGAAAAATCACCGGCATACCCCAGCGGAACTTCAGGCGATGACGGTCGAATTAATGGAGAGAATCTTCGCTTTGGACGGCCAAGTGTACCCTTTGGCGAACAAAGAAGCCCTCTTGCAGGCGGCTCCCGGCGCCCTAAAAGCCCCAATCGTGAAGAAATAAGGTTGAAATTTTGTGACAATTTTGAAAAAACGTGGGGAAGAAGGAAAAATCTTTCTGCTTTCCCTGTGAATAAATTGCAAACTTGCCTTTTAATGGTAAAATACTTGGGAA
>CAZCLL010000134.1:6133-6662 GCA_964499555.1 uncultured Fastidiosipila sp. | reverse complement strand
GATTATCTCAAGAGATCACTAGCTCGGGAAGACGGGGCTAGATTTGACGCTTACCATAATCGCCCCGATCGGGGTGTTTCGGGGTCATTTGCGAGAAACTTTGGCAACGGGTAATATGTTAAATTCGGATCGAGACGAGTTTTGTCCATGTAAGTGATTACCTACATAGGTGGTTCACGCATTTGGTGTCTATTGTCATGTAATGGAGAAGAATCCTAACGTTGAGTTGAGTGATGGACGCTTGGCTTTCTTGTATTCGAACTGATATCACATCATTTCTCGTAATGATTACGCAGCAAGGTATCTAGAAACGATAGATAATAAGTTAACGTGGTCAAAAATCGTCGTTGTCCATAGTTAATATGTTATCTAAGTCGTGCTTTTCGATTAAACAAACCCCAAACAACTGTTTAAGCGTCGTTTCTGAGAAAATCAGCTGATAGATAATATGCTTGACGTGTAAAACGACAAATCCTGACCAGCGTAAGTTGTTACTTATCTTCTCTGCGTCCACAGTGCTCCCTTTCTT
>CAZCLL010000134.1:0-6123 GCA_964499555.1 uncultured Fastidiosipila sp. | reverse complement strand
TTGCTGTTTTCAGACTGACCTTTGAGCTTGATTGATAGATAATCGCTCCCAAGCCATTGGATCAAAATCGTCGTTGTGCTGTGACTTTCTGTAGTTTGAGAGCTTGGGGCATGTGAAGAGAAGCTTATCATCCATTTTGAATCGTAAAACGAACAAGGAAGGACTTGGCAGACGGAAATGCTGCAAATGAGTCAATGGTAAAATGAGTTCTTAGAAAGATTGTGCTTTACGTATAGAACTTGAGCATTTCGGTGTTTTACAAACCAAGGATGATCGTATATTTTGAGAGATAAGCAAAGCAGAAGGAGACCATGCGCCAATGGCCATTAAGCAGGAAATTCGTGAGGAATGGCTGAGAGCTGGAGGGCAAGCAGAGGATCGCTTGTTTCTGGCCAAATTATGGGATTTGCTCCTGAGAGCCGAGCGTGAAGCGTGGCCTGTAAGTGGCTTTTTTCTGGATGAACGGCAACAGACAATCCTTAGCCGTTTGATGCGAAAATTTTCGTCGCAACTGAAGGTTTTTTGCTGTTTTTGGGGTGGTTTCTCAGAGGCTGTACGGAAGATTCCAATCTTCATTCCGGAGAGCCTACGTAAGGAAGCATTTTTCGCAAACTCTTATAATGAAATAAATACAGAGAGCCAAGCCACGCCAGCTAAGCCAAAAGGGGATCAATTTGTTTGGCCGGCTTATTGGGGAGAGGATCCCTTGGTGTATTGCCGGGCTTATTTTGGGCGCGAGGCCTTGAGTCAAACGGCACCATTAGCAGCACAAACCCAAACCCACACCCACACCCAAACCCCGGGACACAGGGATTTATTGGGGGCGTTGTTGGGTTTGGGTGTGGATCGGAGCCGCGCCGGGGATCTTGTGCTTCATGAGGAAGGCGCGGATTTTGTGCTTTTGCGAGAGATTAGCGCACTGGTGGTGCAGGAGCTCCGGCAAGCGGGGCGCTATCCTTTGCGGGTGGCGGCTTTGGCCAACGCAGCGGAACTGAAACTGCCGAGTGAGAAGTTAGAAGTGAATCGTGTGAGTGTGGCTTCGACAAGGCTCGACAATGTGGTGGCGGCGGTTTGGCACCTGGGGAGGGAACAGGCGAAGGACCTGATTTTGGGGGGCCAGGTGAGCGTGGATGGTTTGGTGGAGGAGAAGGCGTCGCGGGTGGTGACCGAGGGGCAGGTGCTGCGGTGTCGGGGCTACGGGAAGGCTAAGTTGCTGTCGCTGGGGAGTGTGACGAGGAAGGGGCGCATTTGGCTTAACTTGGGGATTTATCGCTAATCGCTGTCGTCCATGCATCTGCCACAAAGCGCTGTCCTCCATGCATCTGCCACAAAGCGCTGTCGCCTAAGCACCTAAGCCTAAGCCTGGCCAAGGCACGACCAGCCAAGGCACGACCAGCCAAGGCACGACCAGCCAAGGCACGACCAGCCAAGGAAAAAGGTAGGAAAATGATCCTGGTCACGGCTGGTCACGGGGTTTGCCGCAGAATTCAAGAAAAATACAAGCGGAATCTGTTAGAATTTAGTTTACTCATTTATTACTAGAAAATATTGTCGGAGAGAAGAAGAGGAGCCCTAGAGATGTTTAGAGCCTGTACGATTGATGAGATTACGGAAGTTTTGGCCAAGAAACCGGAACAGTTTTTTGATGAAAGAGAAGAGCTGGATGATTTGGCTTTTGAAGACAATACGGAGTACTACCGCTCGGAGGATTGCCTTTTGGTGGTCAGTCCCGGAAGGATTCGGGCGGAGATGTATGCGATGCCTTTGACGCCTGATTTTGATCTGGGGAAGCTGGAGGCTTTTGCGAGCAAGAGGGCGCAGAGTTTCCGCATGCACTTGAATGTGACGGGTTTGGATCCGGATGCGCTTCGGTTCGCTGAGCCCTATGACATTTCGGATGCGGTCCTTTCGCTCGCCGCTTCGAAGCCTGCCGATGAGGTGCCCGGGAAGCCGAGGCCGGGCGCGTCTTTTCGCTCTTGGTGGAGGATGAAAGCGGCGTGATTCTGGGCTATTTCACTCCGGATGGCTCGCTCAAGGCTTACTTGTCCTATGTGCCTTCTGCGCAGGGGGAGTTGGTTCTAGACGACCTCTACGTGCAACAAGGTGAGCGGCTGAAGGGGGTGGGTACGGCTTTGGCCAAAGCCTTCGTTACCCGTTCTCTCAAGGAAGGCGAGTTTGCGTACTGGCCGGTTGCGGCTACGGAAGAGGCAAGGAAGACGGCGGAGGCGGCGGGCTTCACGGTTTGTGCCTCGCGCATCGTGCTTGAGACGTTCTAAGCCAAGTGAGTCAGCGAGCGCTAACGCCCGAGCCAACGCCCGAGAGCTCGCGCTAGCGCGAGCGGTAGCAAAAGTCAATCAACGAAACAAGAAGCCTACAAGAACCAAACAAAATACGGAAAATAGACAGGATAGCTGCAAAACGTGAAGATCCGAATAGACGAGCCGACAATCAAGAAACTGACACCGAATCCCAAAGTGTTCATCAGGGGACGAAACCTTTTCAATTCGAAGGGAAGATTGGGACCTTTGTTTTACGATGCCAGAAATCAGCTGGTTTCGGCGAAGGTTTCCAGCTTCTCTGACCATGTCTATGACACCTTTGTTGAACTGCGATCGAATGGGGCGCCGGCTGGTGCCGCTTGTTCTTGCCAGTCTTTTGGTCAGTTCAAAGGGCTGTGCAAACATGTGACGGCCTTGCTCTTGAGCCTGGTTGGCCAAGATATCCCAGATGAGGGCTTGAATCCGGAAGCACCGGAAGAAGACAGCATCTTGAATGGCGTGCCACTCCTGACCAGACCACTACTGACTTTTGAAGAGCTTTTGCATATTGCAGGCCCGCAAGAAGCGCCGAAGAAAAGACGCGGTAGGCCGTCGAAGGCGGAGGCCGAGCAAATGGCCCGCGGAGGCGGAGGCAGCACAGGCACAGCCGGCGCCGGCACCGGCACGGGTGGTAGCGCTAGCGGCGCCTATGGTGCTGAACCGCAAGGGCTTCACGGCGCGGCAGCTACAGGGGTCGGCGCCGAAGGCGAAGAGTCCTTCTCAAATAAGGCCGGCCAACCTAGGGTCAATCTCCTCATCGATCAGACGGAGGTCATCGAGAAGCCCCAAGAAGAGGCTGATGAATATATTCGGATTTTCCCGGGCCAAATGGATCGTTCTGCGGATGGGCAAGGTGCAGAACAAGGTGCAGGAGATGCTGAAACCTTCGATCCCTATGCAACAGAAGCGGAAGAACCGCGCTTGCCTTCCGGCCAGCGCTTCTTAAACCGACTCTTCAATTGGGAAGAGCGAGGGCAGAATTTACGGCGTTCGGCGGAGATCTTAGAGCGACAGGGCGATCGTCTGAAAGTAGAAATCACCTTAGAACTCTTCCCTGGACAAGCGCACAATTCGCAACTGAGCCTCCGGGTCGGCACCGACGAGCACCTCTATATTGTCAATCAACTTGGTGCTTTCTTGGCGGCCATACGGAAAAGAGAACCCCTGGTTTTCGGCAATTATTTCACCTGGGAGCCACCGCAGCGTTTGACGATGGCGAGGCAGCTTTTCTTCGATTGGGTAGAGCCTGTTTGGCAAGAAGAGTATCGCCAACAGAGGCTTAGAGAAAGACGGATTCCCCCGGACGGCAAGCAGCTTAGGCTGAGCTTGGAACATTTGCGTTCTTTCCTGAATCTTTGTGACTATTGTGGCGACGAGCTTCAGGTGATCATGCGTTGGGAGAAGGAAGAGTTCCCACTTGTGATGCGGAAAACCTTGCCAAAAGGTCTCGCAATCGCCCTGAATGAGGCGAAAGAGTCGGAAACGGCGGCTTTGGCCAGCGAATTATCCCTCGAATATCACGGGGAGAAGATTCCGCTCGCCTTCCTGGGGGACCTTAACAGTGCGGCGGCGGAGGCGAAAGGGGTGGTTCTGCTGCACCAGGCTGGCATTCTGCTCTTTGACTCGGTGATTTACGTGTGTGAGAGCCAGGCGGACCTCCTGATGATGGAGATTATGGCAAGCTTGGCGGAGGAGAGCGACAATACCTTGACGCTTGATACGACCGAAATGTCCTACTTCCTGGGGAGTGCGCATGAGCTTCTCCGGGACGACCAGCGGCTTACGTGGACAAAGGCCTTGGCGGATCGTCTGGTGGAAGTGCCGCTGGCGATTAACGTTTACATTGATAGTGATGGGGACCAGATTTTCTTGTCGCCCTTCCTGACCTATGGGGAGTACTATTTCCGTCCCTTGATGCACTTGGCGCTGCCGAAGACTCGTGACGGGCAGACGGCGGATGCTCTGATCGTGCGTGACGGGAAGGCAGAGCAGGCGTTTGAGAATATTTTGAAGGACTGGGGCTTCGCGCAGGTTGCCCTGAAAGATAATGAGTTAGGTGTTGTGACCCACGGGCCGGAAGGCGATTACCTTGTGAACCAGTTCTATGTGCGCGGTGCGGAGCAAGTCTTCCGCTTCGTGAGCCAGACGATTCATGAAGTTCGTCAGGTGGCGAAGCTCTTCGTTTCGCCTGCTTTCCGAGAAATCAAGGTGAAAGAGCCGACGAAACCGGAGGTGGAGCTCGACTACGAGGACGACAGCTATATTGGGATCATCATCCACATGGATGGCTTCGAGGAGCAAGATGCCTCACGCATTGTCCACGCCTTGCAGCAGGGGCATGCCTTTGTGCGGCTGGAGGATAAGTCCTTCGTCGACCTCGGGAAGGATAAGAAACTTTCAGCCGCCGGCGAGGAACTCCGAAAAGTTGTGGAGACCTTAGCTTCGTGGAATGCGGAGTGGCAGACGGATCGTTTCGTGATCCCGAAGTTTCGAGGGCTCGCCTTGCATGGCTTCTTAGATGACAATCAGATTGCGACGAAGACCAATGACGAGCGGGCGAAACAAGCCTGGGAAAACCTGATTCGAGACCGCCAGAATCCGGCTGCTGCGGCGCCGGCTTTACCCGAAAATGTCAATGCGAGCTTAAGGCCCTACCAAGTGCAGGGCTACCAGTGGCTTTGTTTCCTGGAACGCTACGACATGGGCGGGATTTTGGCCGATGAAATGGGTCTGGGCAAAACCTTGCAGATGCTGGTCTTCCTCTACAGTCTCTACCTGCAAGAGCCGGGGCCGATGCTGGTTATTGCGCCGACTTCTTTACAATACAACTGGCTAGCGGAGGCGAAGCGTTTCGTGCCGGACATGCCCTGCCTCGTGATTGAGGGGATGAAGACACAGCGCAATCAGCAGTATGAAGCGCTTGAGAATTACAAGGGTCTCATCATCGTCTCCTACGGCTTGGCTCGCCAGGACCGGAAGGAACTTAGGACTTTCCCTCTGACCTGCATCGTCTTGGACGAAGCGCAGAACATCAAGAATCCCATGACGAAGACTACAAGGGCTGTGAAGTCTTTGAAGGGGCGTCGTCGTTTCGCCCTGACTGGCACCCCCTTGGAGAACCACATTGGCGAGCTCTGGTCCATCTTCGACTTCATCATGCCGGGCTACCTTTTCTCCTACAGCACTTTCCAAGATCGTTTCGGCCAAAGCGCCCCGAAGCCACTTTCTCTCCAAGGAGGCACGGTACAAACCGTGCCGCAAGAGAGTGAAGAGCAAGCGAATCAAAGTCTGCAGCAACTGGTCTCGCCCTTCATCTTGCGAAGGCTCAAGCAAGAGGTCTTACAAGATCTCCCGGACAAGATCATTACCGATATCCCTTGCGCCATGACCCCGGAACAGCAGAAGCTCTACCGGAAACACCTGGCTCTGGCCAAGCGCCAACTTACGTCCTTCGACGAAGCTGGCCAACAAGAGAAGAACCGCAAGCGTATGGATATCCTGGGCGAGCTGACCCGCTTGCGGCAGATCTGCTGCGATCCAGCCCTCTTTGTCGACGGCTATACCGGGGGCAGCGGCAAGCGCGAAGCCCTCACGGATCTGATCGAAAACCTACTGGAAGGCGGACATAGAATTCTTCTTTTCTCGCAATTTACTTCCATGTTGCAGATCATCCGCAAAGAGCAGGAAGATTTGGGACGAAGTGTGTTATACATAGATGGAACCGTCCCTGCGAAGGCCAGACTGGAACGCGTGGCGAACTTTAATAGCGGCGAGGGAGATATTTTCCTCATTTCGCTCCGAGCCG
>CAZCLL010000133.1:2603-6713 GCA_964499555.1 uncultured Fastidiosipila sp. | reverse complement strand
CCCAGAAGCGTGTCGCCCGGCACACCGAAACGCTCAATGTGCACCTGGTGGCATACGCCATTCCCCGGTCTGGAATAGCGAACCCCATAACGAGCTGCGACGGTCTGCAGATATTTGTGGTCGTCTGCATTCTCAAAACCGGACTGAAGCATATTGTGGTCCACGTAGGCGACAGACAGTTTCGTCTGCACCTTGTCGAGTCCCAGTTGTTCAAATTGCAAGTAGGCCATCGTGCCGGTAGAATCCTGCGTTAAGGTCTGATCAATTTTGATTCCGATATCTTGTGCGGTTTTCATTTCGCCGGTCACAAGATGATTCTTGATAATTTTTTCAGTTAAGGTGAGTCCCATAGTTGCCTCCTGTGGGTATATTTTGATAAAACTTCGCAAAGTGATTTTTCGCTAGTCTCCATTATTAAGAAATCCTGTCCGATCGTCAAATGACGGACAGGATTTCGTGAGCTTTTCAAGAGTTCAGCGCAGAAATCAACACGTTTTTGCGCTATTCACTTGGGGGAGGCGGCTTTAGCCAACAAAAGTTTGGCCCTCAGGCAGGACAACATTCTCTGCTTTCTGCCCGCGCATCGACAAGAGCAGGGCAATGGAGAAAGGACCCACACGCCCAATATACATACAAAGCATGAGGGGAATCGTACTCAGCATCTGCAAATTCTCCGTCTGAATCGACGTCACACCGACCGTACAGAGGGCCGAAAACACCTCGAACATAATATCCAAAGTCGAGAACTGCCCGGCTGCCAAAGCCTCCCGTTCTGTAACGGTAATCATGAAGGTCGCACCAAAGGCCACCACCAAGAGCATCGTAAAAATCACGAAGGCCCTCGTGAAGACATCGTGCCCAATCTGATGCTTACCTAAAGTAGCTGCCTTCTTACCCAGAATATGGCTCTTGATCGTCGCAAAAACAATCGCAAACGTTGTGACCTTCATACCACCACCAGTCGACACGGGACTCGCACCAATGTACATAATGAGGCAGCTCAATAACTTGGACACATCGCGCAAATTATTTTGGTTAATCGAGTTGAAGCCGGCTGTCCTGAGCGTTGCCGTCTGGAAAAAAGCCGCAAACGGCCGCTGCCAAGCAGGCAAACTCCCCATCGCCAACTCCCCGGTATTGTTCCCTTCCAGAAGCAAGAAGAGCACCGTACCAATGGCCAAAATCGCCACCGTGAGTTTGATCACCAGCCGCGAGTGAAAGGATAATTTCCTGGTTTTACGAAAGTGAAAAATCTCTAACCACACCACGAAGCCCATGCCGCCAAAGGTCAGAAGCAAGGCCGAAGTCACGGTGATAATCGGATCCCCGTTCATGCCGGTCAGGCTGGAATAACGGCCTGTAAAGCCACCCAGCAAATCAAAACCCGCATTACAAAAGGCAGACACGCCCTGAAACATCCCGGCATAAAAAGCATTGCCGATCGGCATAATCTGCGCATAGCGCCAACTTAAAATCAGCCCGCCAACCAATTCAAAAGACAAAGTAATCGCCAAAACCGACTTCGCTAGACTGTAGACTTCCGCCACGGAATCACTGCCGGTCGCATCTTGCACGGCACGAAGCGTCCTGATATTCATCTTGCGTTTCGACAGCGCAAAGAACGAGGCAACCACCGTCACCAAACCAATGCCGCCCAACTGGATCAAGGTAATAATGACCCCATGGCCAAAAGCACTCCAATAGGTTCCCGTGTCCTGCAAAATCAAACCAGTTACACAAACCGCCGAAGTCGATGTAAAAACCCCGGTCAGAAAAGGCGTCCATTCCCCAGATCTAGAAGCAATCGGCAAAGTCAGAACCAGGCCGCCAAGCAGAATCAAGGCCGCGAAACTAATCGCAATCAAGCGCACGGGGTTCGCAAAAATCCAGTAGAACAGATGAAAGCCTTGCGAAAGCTTCGCCTGCTCCTCCGAAACATAGCCCATCTGATGCTGCGTGCCGATATTCTCACGCAAATGTTGATCGAAGGTGCCGGCTGTGAGGTCCGGCTTCTCTAGTTTCGCCAGAACCTCCTCTTCCTGATCTTTCGACGTAGCGTGCTTCGTTTTCTCTTCTTTTTGGTCCAAAGGCTCCACCGGCAAAATCGCCCGCTTATAGTAGTGTTTCTCTTGCTTCGGGTGGCTATTCACGTGGTGGTTCTCGGGATGTGGGCGCTCAGAAGCGGGACGCTCGGAACTTGATCCCTCTTGCCCGTGGTCTTGCTCTACACTCGTCATAGCTCAGTCCCGCCTTGTAGCACAGGTTTCGATCCTTCTGGCCGGATAAAAATGCGCCAAATCTCTTCAAAATCCTGCTCATCACAAATCATCAGCAACGTATCACCCGCCATCATGCGGACCTCACCGGTCGGGATCACAATCTCCCCGTTGATACGGGTAATCATAACCAGGCGGCTATCGCCCACAAACGTATAATTCGCCAGCGACTGACCCACCGCATTACTATCTGGATGCAAAGGAACCCCAATAATCGACTTCGTCGTTCCCGGGATGTTATACACAAGCGTCATCCCCGAATACGTCACTTCCTGGTCAATCATCTGCGCCAGAATTTTCGTATTCGAGAAAATGCGATCCACCCCTAAAATCTTCATCACCGAAGCATTTCTGGGATTATTCACCTTCGCAATCGTCAGCTTGACATTGAAGTAAATTTTCGCAATCTGACAAGCCACTAAATTATTTTCATCATTCCCCGTAAGCGCAATCAAAACATCTGCATCTTCCGCTTCCGCACGCTCCAGGATCGAAACATTCGTCCCATCCCCGTGATACACCTTGACATCGTAGTCATTCGCAATTCGGGTCGCGATATGCACTCTTGTATCAATCAAGCGAACATCATAGTCATACTCTTCATTCAGCAGGCCAATCAGGTAATAAGCAACCTTATCCCCACCAACAATAATCACTTTTTTCATAGCCACGCTCCCTTACTCCTCAACCGGCAAGGTCACCAAAACCACATGCTCACCCTTCGTGAACACATAGTCCCTCGTAACCAATTTCAGGGAATTCGCACCCGCAATCGCGAGCACATTACACTTCAATTTTCTTTCCACTTCATCAACCGTGACGCCATCCCAAGACTCCGTTACCTCGCGCAAATCATAACGAACCGGATAGCCCAAGACAGACGTCAAATCCTCCGATTGCGAGAAGCCCAAAACCTGCATCGCCTTCTCTATCGTCATCGACGTCGAGCAAATCGTTTGTAGCCCCAGCGCTTGATACACCATCTCATTTTCCGGGTTATAGATTCGAACCACTACTTGCGGCACATTGTAGATCTTCATCGCAATCTGCCCGATCATCACATTCATGTTCTCACTGTCAGACAAGCAAAGAACCGCATCCACATTCGAAATGCCGGCCTTCTCCAAGATGGCAGTCTCCAAAGGCATCCCCTGAATCTTCGTGCAGTCCAAATGACTCACCAACTCCAGGTTGTCCGCATCCTGCTCCAAGATCACGAGGTCCTCCCCGTTCTCAAGCAAGATCTCCGCCAAGCGCGAACCCACTCGGCCACAGCCAATGAGTAGAATTTGCATACTATCCTTCCTTTATTTCCCCGCTACATTTGCAGCTGGTACATCATGATCGCCGCCGCTATCGAAGCATTCAGCGACTCCGCTCCACCCGGCATAGGTATCGTCAGTTTCACGTCTGCTTCGGCCAAAGCCGCCTCACTCAACCCACGTCCCTCATTGCCAATCCAGAGCCCTACATTTCTATCTCGTTTGTACGCTTTTACGGGCTTGCCGTCAAGCGCTGCCGCCACAATTTTAACCCCATGCTCCTTACTAAAGCGGATGATTTTACTCCCATCACTTTCCATTAGCAAGGGCAAGTGAAAAACAGCCCCCATCGCCGCTCTCAGGACCTTGCCTTGCCAGGGACTCGCGGTCTCCCCAGTCAAAATCGCTGCATCAAAACCCAACGCATACGCCGTCCTTAGAATCGTCCCCACATTGCCCGGATCTTGCACCTGTTCCAGTACAAGCAGCGAAATGCCTTTCTCACTGGCCCTGATCTTTGCTTCTAGGTCCTCAAAAGCCAAAGTCTTGGGCCTTTCACAAACCAGCAAAAT
>CAZCLL010000133.1:0-2593 GCA_964499555.1 uncultured Fastidiosipila sp. | reverse complement strand
TTATAAAAATACATATCCCCGTCTGAAAGCCTGACGCGTTCCTCCTTTATTCCTATAAGCAAAGGTTCCACCCATCCAACAGTTTTCCGTCCTTCGTCCCAAATCGCCTCGCTTCCGCTTCACCAAAGCGTTGCGAAAAATAGCAAGCCTCAACTTTTAGGCCCGCTCTCGTCACTTCTTCACAAAGCCTTACGCCCTCCGGGAAAAGCCTCTGATCCCAAGATCCTTTCCCCTTTCGTCCATCCAGGAACTTTTGTACCCATTGATTCTTTCGGCTAGCAAGTTTCTCAGCCACAAGCCACCTCCTTCTAGCAATACCTCACGTAAACAAAGAAACCCCGCCGAAGCGGGGTAAAAACTCGTTACGTTACGCGAAAAGTCTTAGAGGGCGGCTTTGGCCGTCTCGACAATCGCGGTAAAACTGGTCGGATCATTCACAGCAATGTCAGCCAACACTTTGCGGTCCAGGCTAACTCCTGCCTTGTTCAAGCCATTGATGAAGCGGCTGTAGGACAGACCGTTCAAACGGCAAGCGGCATTAATTCTGGTAATCCACAGTCTTCTGAAATCTCTCTTCTTGCGCTTACGATCGCGATAAGCATAGGACAGGGACTTCATCACCTGCTGGTTGGCTACCTTATAGAGCTTGCTCTTGTGGCCATAATAGCCCTTAGCCAGATTCAAAATCTTCTTATGTCTTGCGCGTGCAGTGACGCCTCTCTTAACTCTTGACATGTCTTTCCCCTCCCTTAGTTACCGTATGGCAGTAATGTCTGAATGCGCTTGGCGTCCGATGGTGAAGCCACAGCGACTCCGCGCAGATTGCGCTTCTGCTTCGTGGACTTGCAGGTTGCCTTATGCTTCTTATGGCCGCGGGAACGGACTGGCTTGCCGCTGGCAGAGAATCTGAATCTCTTCGATGCTGCTGAATGTGTCTTCTGTTTAGGCATAACTTTCTCCTCTACGTCTAGTTCTCTATCTGCTTGTAAACGCCGTGCAAGTTTCGCCTTGCCCTTCGTCTACCTCACTACAATTTCTGATGTTCTGTCTGCAGCTGACCCAATAGGTTTTGCTCGTCAGCTTATTTCTTTTCTTTTGCCGGCTGGAGATACATCACCATGTTGCGGCCTTCCATGCGTGGCGCCTTGTCCACTTCAGCCTTATCTCCCAGGGCTTCACTAAAGCGTTTCATGACATCATAGCCTTGATTCGTATGCGTCATCTCACGTCCGCGGAAACGTATATTCACCTTGACCCTGTTGCCATCCTCCAGAAAACTCAAAGCAGCCCTTGCCTTCACATTGAAGTCGTGGACATCGGTCGTCAGCTTAAGGCCAACTTCCTTAATCTCGATGGTCTTCTGTGTTTTCTTCGCTTCCTTCTCGCGTTTCGATTGCTCATACTGGTACTTACCGTAATCCATGATCCGAGCGACCGGATTGTCAGCATTCGCACTGATCAGAACCAAATCCATCCCAGCGCTCTCTGCCATGGCCAGTGCCTGATCTCTAGGCACAACTCCGACCATCGTTCCTTCCTCATTGATCAAACGGATCTGAGGGAAACGAATCTCTTCATTCGTAGGGTTTCCGGCATTTTTTCTGTTCGCAGCTATAAGTATCTTCCTCCTCTGCTCATGATGTACAATAAAAAAACGGACTCCACAGAATCCGTCACAAACACTCAGGTAGGTGTCGACTCTTCGTCAACCCATCGACTTCCAGTCGATCCATCTAGTTCTTATCAACCTCTTCACAAGTGCTTGAGGTGAGAAACGGAATTTCTGCTTGATTGTCTGCTGTATTCTGACAGCGATTTGCCTGTCTGTCAAGGGTTTTTGCGAAAAATCGGGGAATTTCGCGGGGGAATTCGCCATTTGTTTTCGGACTCCTCTTACTTTGCTGAAATTCTATCCGAACCTAAGAGAAAATGGGGGGATTCATCACCTGATATTCTTTTCATAACCTCTTTTGTTTATAGCCAACATCTTATACTGGTCAGAATTTGTCGTTTTACACGCATAATATATTATCTGCAGGTTGATTTTCTCCAATAATGAGCCTCAAGCGGTGTTTCGGAGGCTGTGTAATAGAAAACCAGGTCTTGGATAACATGTTAAGCATGTATAACGACGTTTTTTGACCACTTTACCTTGTTATTTATCGTTTTTACCCATCTTGATGCATTTTAATTACGAGAAATGAGAGATATCATCCCGAACACAAGCATCCCGATCGCCCATAAATCAAATCAACGCAAGGATTTCCTTCTATTGCATCACGATGAACACCAAATAGGTGATCCGTTTATATAGATAATAACTTATATGGACAAAACTCGTCTCGATCCGAGTTTAACATATTATCTGTTGATGAATTCTCTCGAAAATGACCCCCAAACACTCCGATCGGGGCGATTATTAACTGATTCTCCACCATTCCCACGGCAAAACTCGTCACGATCTTGGATCGAGACGAGTTTTGTCCACTTGAACTAGTTATCTATCGTTTTTACCCACCTTACTCTCTAATAATCGCTAGAAATGTGGGATATCCACCCGAACACGCACCGAATACAAGAGTCCCTTCCGCCA
>CAZCLL010000132.1:0-6744 GCA_964499555.1 uncultured Fastidiosipila sp. | reverse complement strand
AAGCTCGCTTAAGTTCAGTGAAAATCAAAGACCTGGATTATTCAGCAGACCCTAGTTACCATATCGGGCGTGGCGTGGAAATGATTATGGCCGGTCACATCGCCCTACCGGAGTACCAGCGCAAAATCAATCCCGGTATCCGAGACGAAGAAATCATGCCCGCAACCCTCTCCCCAGAACTCATTACCGAGCTTCTCAAAACACAATTGGATTTCAATGGCGTTGTCATCACCGACGCCTCGCACATGGCAGGACTCACTTCCTCGAAGCGCCGGGAAGACCAAGTTCCGGGCACGATTGCTGCAGGCTGTGACATGTTCCTTTTCTTCGGAAACCATGAGGAAGACTTCCACTTCATGTTGCAAGGCTACCAGAATGGCGTCATCACCGAAGAACGTCTGAACGACGCATGCCGCCGCATCTTAGGTCTCAAAGCCAAACTCCGCCTCCACGAAAAACAAGCGAAAGGCGAGCTTCATTCGCCTAAGGAGGCCTTGGTCAAAGTCGCCAGCCCCGACCATCTCGCCCTACGCAGAGAGGCCGCAGACCGCAGCATCAGCCTGATCAAAGACACGCAAAACATCCTGCCCATCAAGCCCTCCACCCATCCTCGCTTGATGCTCTATATCCTTCACGGCGAGCTTGCCAACCCAGAAAAGCAGCGACCGGCCTTCGAAAAACGAGTCGTGGACGAGCTCGAAAAAGCCGGTTTCGAAGTCACCCTCAACGATCCCTTCACGCGCACGCGCGGCAGTAGCTTGGCCTATCGTGAGCGCTTCGATGCCGCTCTGATCGTCTCCAACGTATCCGGCTATGGTGCTGAGAACAATTATCGAATCCGCTGGTCTATGGCCGGCAGCAACGAGATCCCCTGGTACATCTGGGAAGTTCCGACGGTATTTATTTCACTCAACTACACAACGCACCTAACGGATGTACCCATGGTGAAATGTCTCATCAATGCGTACAACAATAACCCGGATTCGCTGGAACTCGCCATCAAGAAGATGATGGGCGAATCCGAATTCCATGGCGGCCACAACGACCTGGTCTGGTGCGATCGCTTCCAATCGAGGCTGTAAGGTCAGACATAATTTATTGATCGAGGAGTAGACCGGTTTACGTGCCTACTCCTTTTTTACGTTCGCATGATACAAATGTTCAAGCGCCTCATACGTCACAGCCCCTGACGAGAAGCCAATCAGCGTGCGCAAAGTGAGGTCACGGAACATGGCTTGCTGCATCTCAATGTTCTCACCGGAGTCACGGAATTCGGCTTCGTTCGTGAAGTACTTGTCGTAACCGAAACGCTTGGCCAGTTCGTTTACGAAACCAGCGGTGCGCACATCATCCATCAGATCAGCAATGACGGTATCTTTTGTCAGTGGCGGGAGAGTAGTCTCCTCGACATAAGTGATTTCAGCGGAGAGGAGGATGGTGTCGGCGGCTTTGGCCACCTCAACAAGATACGAACCGGAGGCTACAACCCAGTCATGGGCTAGGATGTCGTAGTGGGCGAAACTTCTGCGATCGAGGGCCAGTTCGACAGTCTTCGTCTCACCCGCCTCCAGCCACACGCGGCGGAAAGCCTTGAGTTCGCGAATCGGCCGAGGCACAGCGAAAACTTGCGGCGCGACGTAAACTTGAACGACTTCGTAACCCGCCCTGTTGCCTGTGTTCGTCACATCCACCGTGAGGGCGATCGTCGGATCTGCCTTACTGACTGTCGTTTTCGCAAGCTGGAGATTGGCATATTCAAAGGTGGTGTAGCTGAGGCCGAAGCCAAAGGGGAACAAGGTCTGCATGTGCTTGCTGCTGTAGTAGCGGTAGCCGATGAAGACGCCTTCCTGGTAGTTCACGTTCTGGCCAAAGCCGGGGAAATTCAAGTAGGCTGGCGTATCCTCCAAGCGCAGCGGGAAGGTCTCGGCTAGGCGGGCAGATGGGTTTTTCTTGCCACGGAGAAGGTCAACGACAGCCGCACCGGAGGCTTCACCACCGAGGTAGGCTTCTAGGACGGCTTTGACTTGGGGGAGCCACGGCATGGCCACTGGCGAACCGTTATGCAGGATGACGATCGTGTTCGGCTGAGCGGCGGCGACGGTTTCGACCAACTGATTGTGTGAATCCGGGAGATTTAAATGGCTGCGGTCATAGCTTTCTGACTCGTAACTGTCGGGGAGGCCCACGAAAACGATCGAATAATCAGCGGCTTGGGCTACGGACTTGGCCTCTTCGAGCAGGGCCTCTGAGGTTTCGTGGGTTTGCAGAGAGTAGCCGTCCGCATAGGTGATCGGGTAGTCGCTCTCTTGCGTGAATGTCGTGAAGGCTGAGTCCACTTGATAAGGGTTGACGTGGGAACTGCCTCCGCCTTGGAACCTGGGTTGCTTGGCAAAGGCGCCGATGAGGGCGATCTTCGTGGTGTTTTCGTCTGTGTTCGGTAAGGGAAGTGTCTGGTCTTCGTTCTTCAGAAGGACCATGGTTTCTGCGGCCATATCTCGGGCGAGCTGGTGGTGTTCTTTGAGTGAAACGGGGGGTGCTGGCTGGGGTTGATAGCTGGCAATCAGATTCAGGAGTCTTGTGACGGTTTGGTCGAGTGTATTTAGGTCGAGCACTCCGGACTCTACCGCCTTCACAATGTCTTGGTCATTGATGCCGCCGGAACCTGGCATTTCGAGGTCGAGGCCGGCCTTCAGGTCGTCTGCACGCTCATGGATGGCACCCCAGTCGGTCATCACAGAACCTTCGAAGCCCCATTCCTCACGGAGGACTTCCGTCAAAAGCCAATGGTTGTTCGACGAAAAGACGCCATTGATGCGGTTGTAGGAGCACATGATGGTTGCCGGTTGGGCTTCCTTCACGGCAATTTCGAAAGCGGGCAAGTAGATCTCTCGTAGCGTGCGTTCATCTATATTGGCCGAAATGGACATGCGGTGATGTTCCTGGTTATTGGCAGCGAAATGTTTGAGGGACGTGCCTACTTGCTCAGCCTGCATGGCATTGATGTAGGAAGCGGCGAGTTTTCCTGCCAGATAGGGATCCTCCGAGAGATACTCGAAATTTCGCCCACAAAGTGGTGAGCGCTTCATGTTGATGGCGGGTCCTAGAACTACGGAGAGGTTCGTGGCTCTGGCCTCAAGGGCTAAGGCTCTGCCCAGCTTGGCCATGTATTCTGTGCTGAAGGTAGCTGCTCCGCCGGCTCCGCTGGGGTAACAGACAGCCAAGTCACTTGCATTGATGGCTAAGTGGTCTGCTTCTTGGGATTGGTTGCGCAAACCATGGGGGCCATCGGCGACTTTGATAGAGGGGATGTCGTGCTGCGGGAAGCCTTCCAAATGCCAGAAGTCTTTCCCTGAACATAGGGCTGCCTTTTCTTCAAGGGTCATTGTGCTTACTAGAGCTTGGATCTGATCGTCTGTCATGGGGTACCTCCTGAATCAATAAGATGAGTATATATATTGAGAACTTGGCTTGATGTTTTTATGCAAGAGTTTTTTAATACATAAGTCTCATAACCTAACTCAAAACAATCATTAGATCCATTATACATGACGAAAATCTACTAAAAAACAACAGTGTTGCCGGAACCTCCAAGGAAGACACCGGAATCATAAAAAGTTAACTTGCATATCATTTTTCATTTTTCAAGTATGTCTCTGTGCCAATCTTATTTGACTAACAAGGACTCCACCTTTGTAGGATGAAGTCCTTGAGGTAATTCTAGACTCTTCTTCTTTTTATTTAACTAGATAGCCACCATCAACAGGGATAATCGCACCATTCAAGTAGTCAGAAGCGCTTGAGGCTAGGAACAGAACCGGCCCCTTTAAATCATCTGGTGTCCCCCAGCGATTTGCAGGAATGCGCTGTGTAGTTTCGTCTTTTCTTTCTTGTGTCATGTTTGCTGTCATTTCAGTATCCATGTATCCAGGGGCAACAGCGTTAATGTTAATATTTCTACCTGCACAGTCCACAGCTAAGCTCTTTGTCAGCTGAGTCACTGCACCTTTACTCGCCGTGTATGCAGGCACAGTAGTGCCACCAAACCAGGAAACCATTGAACCAATGTTTACAATTTTCCCACCTGTTTCCTGCTTCAGCATGACCTTGAGCGCTTTTTGACACATTAGAAATACGTGATTCAAATTAAGGTCGATAACAAAATCCCACTCTTCGATTGGGAATTCTTCCGGCAAATGACGGCGTTGTATCCCGGCTGCAGGTACCAGGACATCAAGTCTACCTTCAAGTAACTCGAGTGCTTCATCAAACATACGGTCGATATCAGATCGATTAGCAAGATTTCCAGACACACCATATGCATCATAGCCCATGTCTCTGTATTCTTGCACAACTTCTTTTAGTTTCTCTGCCTGCAGATCCATTAGTACAACAGTGCAACCATTCTCGAGAAAGCCTTCGGCAATTCCTCTTGATAGTCCCTGAGCTCCACCTGTAACAATACATTTCTTGCCCGCTACGCTAAATTTTTCTGTAGAATCAAATCTCATTTTCAATTTCCTCACTTTAAATTATTAATTTTATTGATGAACGATTTATGTTAGTCAAACAAAACAACCATTTTTCTTGACGAAGCGTCCGGATGATCCATGCTATAGAACAGATCATTAATCTCGGAGAACTTAACAAATTTTGTCGCTATACCTGTGGTGTTAATTTCACCGCTTTCCATCTTCGCTATAGTCGGCTCAAATTTGTATGCTGACATTCTAGAACCGATTATCTCTAGCTCCCTCTGATTGATAAGTTGCTGGGTAATCCCTTCCTCTGCTGTAGAAAATCCAAGAGGCACAACACGACCGGCATTTGCCAGTACGCCTTTTTGCATACATTGATAAAGAGTACCTTTAATCCCAACTGCATCAATCGATACATTGACGCCTTTTCCATTAGTGTATTCCTGAACTTTCTCAACTAAATCCTCAGACCTTGTATTGATCACATGGCTAGCACCAAATTCTTTGGCGCGTTCTAGTGCATCATCAGATACATCACAGCAAATAATCGTTTCACAGCCAATTCTTTTCACAGCCTGAAGAATTATGGCTCCAATCGTACCCATACCAAAAATCAAAACGCTTTCCTGTGCAGATACTCTACCTCTTGTTGTGCAGTGCTCGCCTATAGCATAGGGCTCGACTAATGCTGCATCTTCCCAACGAATTTTCTTATCAATGGGGAAAACTTCATTCTGAGGTACAGCAATATACTCACTCCATCCGCCGTCCATGCTAGAGCCCCTTAACGTAACCTGTTCACAGACGTTTCGTCTGCCAGTTTTACATTGATAACATTCTCCGCACGCATGAACAAGATCAACAATTACATGCTCTCCAACCTGTACCGAAGTAACCTCAGCCCCGACTTCAACAATAATGCCAGCATTTTCATGTCCAGGAACTCTTGGATAAGTAGAGTTTGGGTTTGCACCATGATACAAATGCTGATCGCTACCACATACCCCTGAAGATTTCATCTGCACTAAGACATCGTTGGTACCGATTTCAGGCACTGGAACTTCTCTAACCTCAAACTCTTGAGGTTTGACCACAACCACTTGTTTCATCATTTTCATAACATTCCCTTTCTTTATGGTTTTACTAAGGAACCATCAAACCTTCTTGTTTGTG
Source organism: uncultured Fastidiosipila sp. (assembly GCA_964499555.1). Lineage (GTDB taxonomy): Bacteria > Bacillota > Clostridia > Saccharofermentanales > Fastidiosipilaceae > JAAYZH01. The sequence continues at coordinate 1,096 of CAZCLL010000132.1, read as the reverse complement.
TCCAAGTTGTTACATCTAGTTTTGCTGGATATTTTTTTGCTACTTTTTCGTTAAGCTCAATCCCAAATCCTGGTTTGCTGTTAGGATATACATACCCATCCCTGTATTCGGGTAGCCCGTCAAAAGCGTCCAACAACGCCCCTTCTGGTCCAGAGAGATCTTGAATGACGAAGTTCGGCGGATTGATCCCGGACCACTCCTGAATACCGAAATTACTTGAAGCAAGATCAAGGTGAATGTTTGCAGCATGAGCCACAGGTGACATATCGCCCGGGCCATGCCAGGCTGTGCTGACACCGTGTTGCTCAGCAAAAACCTGAAGCTTTCTCGCAGGCGTGAAACCACCAATCTGCGTAATATGAACACGAATATAATCAATCAGATGCTCACTGATTAACATTCTCCATTCAGCGGGATTATTGAACAATTCTCCGACTGCAAGAGGTATGGTTGAAGCGTTTCTTAAAACTCTAAAGTTCTCAATATCTTCCAATGCGATTGCGTCCTCTAGATAGAACAAATCGAACGGCTCTAGTTCCTTGGCCAAACGAATCGTCTCAGGTAAGGTAATTCTTTCATGCACATCATGAATGAGCTGAATATCAGGGCCCAATTTTTCACGGATTTTCGAGAATAAGTTGATTGTTTCTTCGATGTATTTCCGTGAATTTAGATAAACTCCATCTGGTGCTCCATGTGCGGCATTTCCCGGAGCAGACCCGTACTTTCCACCTCCGTAGCCCCCCATTTGTACTCGAAGATGCTTCAAACCAATCTCTTGGAATTCCACTATTTGCTCGCAAATGTCATCAACGGTATTGCCCTCGACATGGCGGTACACGGGAACACCTTCACGTACTTTTCCACCAATCAGATCAAACACTGGCATGTTGGCCAGCTTGCCTTTGATGTCCCACAATGCGAGGTCTACTCCTGCGATTGCGTTGTTCTCAGCAGGCCCGTTTCTCCAATAAGCATTCTGATGCATCAGATTCCAAATTTCTTCAATTTGATTCACATCTCTGCCAACTAATAATGGTTTTAAGTAATCTTCGACTATAGTGTCGCTGCCAGTCTAATTTGACGAATTGCTGAC
>CAZCLL010000131.1:5978-6830 GCA_964499555.1 uncultured Fastidiosipila sp. | reverse complement strand
TCGGCGTCGGGGGGACGGTCGGGCGAATCGTGGGCGTGGGCGTCGGCGCGGTCACGGGCACATATTCCCAGCTGTCCTTCTTCTGCGTATAGAAGCTCAGATACTTCGTAAGCATATAGCCGGTGGTCGAGCCGGACTTGACCTTCGTCCACGTCTTTCCGCTCGCGAGCACCAGGACGGTGGCGCCCTTCTTCATCTTCTTGAGTGCCTTTGCGCTAGTGGACTGTTTTTTTCGGATATAGGTGGAGGAGGTGCCCTTGACCTTCGCGCGCGGGGTCTCAACGGTGGTCTTGCGCAACTCGTAGGGCTGGCTGCCGAAGCGCCGGATGAGCTCGTTCGCCTCCTTGACCGCGGCCTTGAAGTACGACGACTCCATTTTGCCGTTCTCGGTCAGGCCGTGCACTTTCTTATAATAGTTGACGCCGGCCTTCGTCTTTGGCCCGAAGGAGCCGCTGGCGACATCATCATAGACCTTGAGCGTCCTGAGCGTCCTTTGCAGGAGCGCGACCTTGGAGCCGTCGGCGCCTTCGTAGAGCGTCGGCATGAGGGAACCCTCGGGCGCTGTGGCGGAGAAGAGCGCCTTTTTGGTCTTTGCGTCGATGACGCCTGTGATTTTCAGCTTGGCGGCCTTCTGGAAGGCCTTGACCGCGTCGACGGTCACCTGACCATAGATGCCGTCGGACGCCATATCCGCGTGGCCCAGTCCGACGAGCCGCTGCTGCGCCTTTTTCACATCGGCGCCCCGGCTGCCGCGCCCGAGTTCGCCGTTTCCGCCGATGCTGGCCCAGGTTTTGTACGGCACGCCGCCGTCGATCGTGAACGAGCTTTTGAGCAGGAGGGAGCGGATAGCGC
>CAZCLL010000131.1:627-5968 GCA_964499555.1 uncultured Fastidiosipila sp. | reverse complement strand
TGAAGCTGCCGGAGCGGTAGATCTTGACCTTTGTGCCCGCGAGGCAATTCTGCGCGATCCACTTTGCGTCCGCGATGCGCAGGCGGATGCAGCCGTGGGATGCCTGGGAACCCAGCTTCGTCACCGAAGAGCGGATGACCGCGGAATCTCGCTTTGCGCTGAACAGATAGGAATGGAAGAGATAGCCGCCCTTGATGCGCGAGGCGTACTGTGCGTAGCAGTCCGAGAATGTGTACCACTTCGTGCGCTCGCTGGCGCGGCTCTTCTTGGGCATGATGAACGTGCCCGTCGGGGTAGGCGTCGCGGGCGTGCCCGTGGAGCAGATCATCTGCCGCACAATCTCCATGTCGCTTTTGCGGAAGACGGTCACGTACTGGTTCGTGATGTCGATCTCTATGTAGTACCCGGCCTCGGCCGACGCCGTCGTCTGAAAGATGGGCGCCATGCCGGCGACGAGCGTCAGGACCAGGGCGAACGCGGTGATTCTCAGAAGCTTTTCCATAGCGCGTACCTCCGCCAAATGCTTGCCCTTATTTTACCAAATCTACAACCTGTATGCAATGCGTACGTATGGCTCAATCGTAAAGTTTAACTGACGAAATTGCGGGTGGATATTGCATTGTAAAGCGCGTTATGCTATAATAATCGACGTTGACCCGCCGGGTGCGGGAAAGCAGAATCGCGTGGAGGAGTCGCCTAGCTTGGTCGAGGGCGCGCGACTGGAAATCGCGTAGACGCCAAAATCGTCTCGAGGGTTCGAATCCCTCCTCCTCCGCCATTACGTTAGTACACTTGTGTTAGAAGTGTGCCAACGAGTTCCTAGGGGGGAATGTCAAAGGGGTATTGCTTCAAGCAATGCCTTCTTTGGTTTTTGGGAGTAGGTTGCTCATGAACCGATAGTGAATCGTGATTTCTTGAGACTTCTTCCCGTCCTTGGCCGTCTCGGACACCTCGATACTGTCCACCAGTTCAGAGATGGTTCCCCGGTCAAGCGTTTGAGTATCCACATAGGCGCTCACGCGCTGCAGCTTACCCGCAACCTTGTCCTCATACAGATTCTTCACCATCGCGCCGATAGTGTCCAGCCTTGATTGCAGTTCCCGCAGCTTTGACTTGACCTCGCGAACTGTTCCTGACCGGCTCTGGTCTGCCGATTTTAGGAGGCGCTCCACAAGGGAGGCGCGGTCTTTGGTCGCAATCCTTGCATGAGTGCGTACATCCTCAAGGACTATATGCGAAAGGGAGTCCTCTCGGATATAGTGTGTGGAGCAGGAATCCGCGCCGTTGTTGTTGTACCGCCCGCAACGGTACACGCCGATTTCAGCATCCTTTTGTTGCTTCCGCATGTAGGCCAGCACGTTACCGCATTCAGCACATCGCGCTATCCCGGCAAACAGCCCAATCGTACCAATCCTCGTTGTGTGGGCAATGTGGCCGCTTTCCATGCGTCCCTGAACCCTTTCCCACGTATCCCGGTCAATAAGTGGTTCGTGCGTGCCCTCGACCACAATGTAGTCCTCGGGGTCTTTGCATACCCGCTTTTTGATCTTGTACGATACGACCGCCCGCTTCCCCTGAACCATGTCACCAATGTACGCACGATTTCGCAACAACTGTAAGATTGTGGCGCTGCCCCAACTGTTCTTTTCCTCGGACAGCGGATTATTTTTCCCCAGCTTCGCGTAGTGGTAGAACCGGGGAGAATCAATACCTTCGCTAGTCAACTGCGATCCGATTGCGCGGGCGCTCATGCCCGCAGCATATTCCGCAAATAAGCGCCGGATGATGGCGGCGGCTTCGGGGTCGGGAATCAACACATGCTTGTCGTGCGGGGACTTCTGATATCCGAACGGTGCCTGACTGCCCATGAACTTACCCTGACGAGCACTCGAAGCCTTCATCTGTCGAACCTTCCGGCTTACCTGCTTCGGATAGATTTCGTTCACAACATGGTGGAACGGCATCATGTCGTTGTCCTCCATGGTGTCAATGCCGTCGTTTACGGCAATGAACCTCACACCCTTCGCCTTAAAGAATTCGTCCGTATAGTACCCGCATTCTACGTAATTGCGGCCTAACCGGCTTAAATCCTTTACGATAATGCAGTTGATTCTTCCGGCCTCGACATCTCGAATCATCCGCTCAAAGTCGGGGCGGTTGAAGTTCGTGCCCGTATACCCGTCATCCTTGTATTCCTCTCGCAGATTCCACCCCATTTCTTTGACATAATCTCGTAAAATCTTTTGTTGGTTGCCGATGCTCATACTTACCGAACCAAAGTTGTGGTCATCGCGTGATAATCGGCTGTATGTGCCTGCTTCAAATGGGATTTGCGTCATAGCCATTCACTCCTGACGCAACTGCACCGCCGTGGAGGCGTTGTCAGTATACCATAATCACGCATATTTGTGAACCCCTTCGGCTTCTCGATGAGAAAAGTCTTTCATTTTACTCTTTACAATGTTATATAACAGCGTTGAATATGGGGTATGCGTATCAAATATACTTTTCACTACAATTTCCGATTTCCCAATTTTATAAACGCTCGTCATTTCTATGTCAGAAAGAATAGCCTCCGAGAGTTTTGTAATCTTCTCGGAGGCACTACCCGTTACAGATTTACGCCGGTGAGGAATCCTGTTTGTTGAGTGCGCACTTTCAACGGCTTCACGTCGTTCACGTCCTTGCAGTTTTTCGGAAACACAAACCTGCATACGTCTTTGTACCCTCCTAATCGTTTTACAATGTCCTTTGCAGCTTTTTCCCCGGCTAAATCATTGTCGGTTGCCACAATCACGCGTTTTACAGGGTGTTTTATTATTAAGTTTTCCTGTTCAGGGGACATGTGGGACGTCCCAAGAGCAACCGCCGCATGCCCGTTTGAGGCCAAATACAATGTGTCTATCTCGGCTTCCGTAATAAAAATTTCTTCGGCGTGAAGGGACTGCTCCCAACCGAACAGGTGATAGCGGATTTCCTGCCCACCGTCAGGACACCAGAAGTTTTTGCGCAACGTGGATCGGAATTTGACATTCACCAGATTGCCCTTTGTGTCAAACCACGGTAGGGCAACCGCCTTTGAAAATGCGTGATACCCCACCTTGTAGCGCGCTTGTGTGGCCTTGCTCACCCCTCGGAATGCCAAATATTCGGATGCCCCCAAATTGTCAAGCATGTGAGTATCCAACACCGGGTAGGCGGGTTTCTCAAGGGTGAGCTTGAGGGAGAGCTTCAGTCCGTCAGGATCGACGGCAAGGTATTTGCGGATCAGGTATAGCTCGGTGTTCGGAATGTCGCTCCCCCGCAAGTAAGCAAGCAATGTAAGGAAGTTCCCACGCTCGTATCCCTCCCGTGCAAATCCCCGATCCACCCAATTACCACGGTCGAGGAAAACTACGAATGACGGTGTTTCCTCGTCCCGGAAGGGGCTGCACGCATGGATTTTGCCGGGGTAGCGGCGTGCATGCTTGCCCCAATCGAATGCGTCAAGCTCGGCCTCTATATCTACCGGCACCAAATAGCCCCTGATACGCACGCATACACCTCATCTCCGAATTTGCTGGGAACCGGCTACCTACACGGAAGCACCATTGCATACTTCCCCGCGGTTTCAATCACCAAGGGTTTTATTGCCCCATGGTAAGAAATCTGAACTGTATCAGATTTATCGAATGCCGATAATGCCGTTCGTAAGTTATCAACGCCAATCTTAAAAACTTCCTTGCCCGGTTCGGTCACTTGCACTGTTCTATAGTCAATAAATCTATCTTTTAGCTTTTTGAATACCTGCTTCCCCGTCGCTGTCTCATAAACAATGCTGCTTTCCTCGTCGTAGATGTGCACAAAACCTTCATCGCGCTTCATTTTCTTCACGACGGGGATCAACAACGATCCGGGTTCCTCGCACGTCGCGCTCAAAGCAATTTGCCCCAGTTTATAGCCATCAAGCGCAGTTGCTTTCACACCGGCGTCATCGGCTTCGAGATAGATCCGGGTGAGCGCAGGGCGATAATCTTCTTTTGCAATAAACGGGCTTGCAAAAGCCATTAACTCGTTGAAACTGTCAACCATCATACCAACTCTCATTTGTGTTCCCCCTTTTCTTAATCCACGAACGACCGCCCGCATTGTGAACACCCCGAAGGATCAAACCATGTGTAGTAGGCCACAAGCGCACCACAGCGAGGACATGTGTTGTACTTCATGGATAATGCTTCCACGTCCCCACAATCCGGGCACACATAGGCGTGGGTCATATGGTCGTAGGTGACGGCCTTCCCGCCACATTTTTCACAGGCAAACATGTCACGGCCTCCATACGAGGAAGTATGCCAGTGCTGCCGTGGACACCGCGAGGTTGAAAAGCAACACCCTCACAATGGCCTTTACTGTCCGACGCTTCATTCGCTTACCCCGAAAAGGTACTTTTTGATTCTGTTCTCGCCGATGGTGGTGATTGCTGCGCGCGCGGCCTGTGCGCTGGCGAAGTAGGATGCGCTTTCATGCTGTATGAACTGGTTGTTAGCCACTTCAAGAGTGGCATCTTCGCGGTCAAGGTGGATGCGATATTTCGACGTGGCAAGATCGCCCCAGTCGATGACACCGGATTCCATTGCAAGCCGTTCCAGCTCCACCTTCACCTTGCGTCGTTCTGCCTCAAATTCGGCGGGTTCTCTTGTCAAAAAGCAATTCCCCGCCGCAAGCAAAGCCTTGTCGATCGCGTTACCATCCCACATGTTGGTTGCCACATTGTTGGAACTGGTTACGATATAGTAGCTGCTACCCAGCGCCGGCACCGGTCTATATGGTGCAATCCCGAGCATATCCTTGAGCTTTTCCGGGTCGATTGCCTTGTCTCCATACTGTGCAACAAATTCCGAAAGTGGCATCATGGGGGCATTCCTCCTGTTTTTTTTTCGTTTGATAGATACTTACTTATATCCATGGTTTTTTCGTTTGTGACAAAATAAAAACTCGCCTTGCGACGAGCTTTGTGGTATACGTAACCCAATAGGATCACCCTGTCTTATGCGGCTTCTACATCCTCGCCGCCTTCCTCTCCGTCCGTTACCATTTTGACCATGCAATCCCCGCATATTACGTTGACTTCCTTTGTCGCCCGGATGGACTGCCCACACACGGGGCAAGTGTATTTGCGGGTCGAACTGGGTTTCTTGCCTGCGCCACTCATCCCAAACGATTCACGCGCCATGTCAATTTTCTGCCAGCCCTGTTGTTCTATGAATTCCACTACACCGGCGCGGGTGTGGTGAGGCTCCAACCAATGCGCTTATCAAACTCGATGATGAGGCCGCGCTTTTCGGCTTCCTCCTTAAATTTC
>CAZCLL010000131.1:269-617 GCA_964499555.1 uncultured Fastidiosipila sp. | reverse complement strand
GGTTGTGATAGGTGTTGCCCCGGCTGCAATCCTGCACGCCAATCTGCATGTTGTAGAGGTGTACCATTTCGTGAACAAGTGTCGCAAGAGTGGCCTCCACCGGGCGATTGAGTGTTTCGGCTCCGAGGTTGATTTCCCGCCGCTTCTCGCCGTCATCGCTCTGCCAGATTTCGTTGACGGAGCAATGGCCGTAGTACCTTGGGCTGGATTGGATCGTGATGACCGGTCTTGAAAGTGCATTTTCAAAGAATCGAGCGTTGAGCGCATCGAACGCATTCTCAAGAAATTGGGCTGCGGCAGATAGTTCCTTTTTCATTGGGCTGCCCTCCTAGTAAAATCACTTACTTT
>CAZCLL010000131.1:0-193 GCA_964499555.1 uncultured Fastidiosipila sp. | reverse complement strand
CACCCGGATTAAGCGGGGTGAAGGTGGCCTTGATAACCGCTCCATTGACCGTATTTGCCGGGTGTTTGGCGTGCAGCCGGGGGATATCATGGAGTATGTGCCTGATGACGGCACTTCGCAACATGAAATCGGTAACTGAGGAGATTGTCCCACCCGTCGTGGAATTTGAAGAAGCGAGAGAGCGCCAGTAGCG
>CAZCLL010000130.1:0-6872 GCA_964499555.1 uncultured Fastidiosipila sp. | reverse complement strand
CAATTTCTGCGAGAGAAAATGCCCGTAGACGGGGCTAGATTTGACGCTTACAATCAACGCATGGATTAATCCACCAAGCAGCACTCTAAACACGGAACACACGAACCGCTGTGGAACTCAATCAGAACATCAGACATATGTAAGAATTTCAACCGCATCCAAGTCTCTGCGTAGCAGGCAGTTCATTGCTAGCGGCAAGCTTGTTGTGTGCGGTAGTTATTCTCGTGGTTGATTTTATGAGTAGCGGACGGATCTCTTGTATCGGCTGTAGGTTCGACTCGATATCCGCCGATTCATAGCTGTTCGAGGCTGCTAGGTGAGCAATATGGAATTGATGAGGCAAAGAACAATAGACCATCTCAGATATCGTGTTGATTTTCGATTAAATCCGGAATTGCCTTGTGATTACCATCCCATACCTGAATGAAGTCTACTGGCGTTTTTGGCTTTGATTTGGCCAGACATACAGGGAAAACTATGACTCGGCGGATATCAAGTGGGACCCGAGACGATGCAAGAGTGACTTCAGACTCCCCAAAAAGCAGTGTGGTTGGGAAAATAGTGAAAAGTGGATAGGGGGGGGTGGCTGGAGGCGGCTTTGGCCGGACGGAGTAAGGCGATAAAGGTGGTTGTTTTAATATTCGTAACAATTATCTTACAGAGTCCTTAAACCTCTGGTGAAGCTGGGAATTTAGATACCAATTACCTTATGGGTGCCTGGAAACCCCGTAAAATACGAGATGAAGAAGTAGGTACCCGCTAACACCCCCGAGTTGAAGGGAGGATAGAGCTATGAAGAAGTTTCTTTCACTCATGCTTACCCTCGCATTAGTTGGTCTCACGCTGGCCGGATGTGGTAATCCCGGCAATGAGACGCAGATGGGGCAGACGACTACGCCTGCTATGAGTAGTTCCGGAGGTTCCGGAACGGATCCTGGCGGCTCGACGGATCAAGGGCAAGCAACAAGCCCTCTTACGGCTGAAGAGACCGACCCGCCCGCTACCTGGCCCGGAACAAGTTCGGAAAATGGTGGCACATTGACACCGCCTGAAGAAGAGCAAAGTGCTGTATCTCTTTTGTACACGAATTTTTATACGCAGAAGGCTACGATGTTGAGTCGGATTAATGATGGGCTCTCTCAGCATGAGGAAACGAGCTTTTATAGCTTTGGTTTATTGGGCGTCATGTTGATTGATCTTGGCTTGATTCCGATCAGTTTCTTTGGCTACGGTGAGGAAATGATTCATTCCGGCTTAGGGTACTTGGGGGCGGATGACCTTGAGTACACAGAGAATGGCAATACCTATCGTGTGTCGTATAAAGACTCAGAGGGAAAAACGCTGGTGATCGAAACAGTGTATAACCCGATGGCAAACGCTATGTTGACGACCCTTACCCATGAAGGGGAGGAGGTCATGGTGTCTGAGATCCATGAGACATCTTATGGTTATGTTGGCTGGTATAACGTATTTGGCGACGATGAAGAGCCTTTCATCTACCTGGTCACCGTTCGCGGCGAAGATGGTGCTGTTGGTTTACAGCAACCTGCAGAGCGACCTCCCACGCTGAACGGAAATGAGCCCTTTGATTACCCAACATCTGCAGAAGAGTGGTACCTCATTGAGGGGAATCGGATTACGGGAACATCGTCAGACGGAACGGCATTTGACATTACCTTCACCCCGACGACAGAAGAGGTGTTTGAGTAGATGGCTTTGTCTTAGGAAATTTGTCTTAAGACATCAGATTGATTGATGGCGGTAGGTATTTCCCTACCGCTCTTGAGTGAACGGTCGAACCGACAAGGCCGATCGTAAATGCCGCGATCGTATGTGAGCTGATCGTAAACGAGGTAGCGAAGCGGAAGATTTTGGCGATTGCTCTTGCCACGTATCGGTGGGAGAGAGTGAGACGCTTTACGAATAGACATTTTATCGGCACCCCCACAGAAGGATGATCCCAACAGCATTACGCACAGTGAAGGGAATCTTCCTAAATCTTACCCGTTAGAATTACCCCCCAAGCATCAAGAGCGAAGGCCGATTGGGCTTTGCGACAGAGGAGGCACGTATGAAAATTTTGAAAAAGGCACTTAGCCTAGTCGTAGCATTTCTACTAGCTTTTGGCATGGCCGGAGCGCAAGTATCTTATGCAGCAATGGATACCCGCACACTTGCGATGGTGAATAAACCCGGTGTTGTGCTGGTACAGACCGTATGGACAGCAAACATTACTTGGTATGAGTTTGCTTTTCAGCCTGAACTGGAGGACTTTCTGGTTGACACGGTCAATGAACTGATCGATAGCGGAATTATTGAGAATACCGATCAAGCAGCCTACCGAGCCATGGTTCAACTCATGACGGAGAACATGAAATATTATGCCTTCATCACGGGTAATGCCAACACGGAGCAGGCGTCTGCTGCGGCTGTGGGTACGGGCTTTATCGTTACACCGGACGGCTATATGGTTACGAATGCCCATGTTGTTGAAACGAATGAAGAGCAACTTTACACGAATTTTGCCAGGAACGCCTTAAATGACTATGCGGTGCAAGGGACGAATGCTTTTGCAGCAGAAATGCGGCGCAGCGGGTATCAGATGAACCAAACGGAATGGGAGAATTTGGCGAATGCTTATTACGACCTTCTTGCCCAGACCATGGAAGTCAGTAATCTGCAAACCAGGTATTGGGGCTATATCGGGAATGTGACGCCCGGTAGCGATGTCTCGGCTAGAGGGGTCGCTCTTGATGTTCGAAAGGTCGGCGAGTCTACGCCCGGTAAAGATATTGCGATTTTGAAAATGGATCTCACGAATCTTCCGACGGTTACCCTTGGTAATGACGAAGATCTTCGCACCGGAGATCCCGTGTATGCCATGGGGTATCCTGCTGTGGCTACCCTGAGCGGTACCTTAAATGTAAGCCAAGCGATTCAAGAGCCTACCTTGACGCAAGGCATTATCAGTGCAAGAAAGCAGATGGCAGGTGGATGGAGTATCCTGCAAACGGATGCGGACATTCACGGTGGGAATTCTGGCGGACCACTCTTCAATGCAGACGGTGAAGTAATTGGTGTGAACACCTTCGGGATGATCGATCCTGATACAGGGGTTGACGTATCCGGCATCAATTTTGCCATCCCCATCAGTATTGCAAAACAGTTCTTGAATGAGATTAATGTGACGCCTACCGAGAGTGACTTCACCAGACGATTCAAGGAAGCGAAGGCTTTCTTTGATGCCGAAAATTATTCCGAGGCCTTGAGGCTTCTTCGAAATCTCAACGAGACAAACCCGGGCTTCCCGGTTGTTGCTGACCTCTTAGCCCAAAGTGCCCTCATGGAAATTAATCAACCAGCGGCAACTGATCCGCCAGTAACGGCTCCTCCGATCACCATGCCGGAAGCGACCCCAGCACCGACAGAACCGGTTCGTGCAGGCCTCTTTGCTGCGTCGAACTTGCCGATCATCATTATTGGCAGTGTAGTGATCTTACTGCTGATTGCCGTTGTTGTTGTCCTCTTGCTGCGGAAGAAGAATCCACAGCCGAGCAGTGGGGACAGGATACAGGGCGGAGGTGGCCCGGGTGGAGGACCTTCGGCAGGGCCACCGATCAGCCCGATCAGCCCGATTGGACGGTCCGCGCCAAGTGCCCATGAACCTGTGCACGACCACGATCACGACCACGCCCACGACCATGACCACCCGCATGACCATGCGTCGGAGGCCGAGAAGAAAGGCAGCTTCTGTGCCAATTGTGGCGCCGCTTTAGCGCCGGGTACCAAGTTCTGCCCGAATTGCGGGACGGAGCACAAGGAATAGCCCAAGGGTTAGCGCAAAGAATAGCACAAGACAAAATAACAACGATTGAATCGTAGGCCAAAGTCGCTGGGGGCGGCTTTGGCCAAGAAAACAAGATGAAGAAGTGAAACTTGCGGAAGGCTCCTCGTACGGAGCTTTCCTGCTGTCTGGGGGAGCCCATGGAAAATTCAGCGCTCAAAAGAGCCACACTATAGTAAAATGGGCGGTAACGAGGGGAGGGTTCGCATGGAAGAGAAACGTTTGTTTACCGGAATCCGGCTCAAGGCGGAAGTCCGCGAAGTGCTGAAGCGAAATGCGGATGAGCTTGCGAAAACGGGGAGAATTCGGCTGACGAGGGAAGAGAATTTTCACTTGACCTTGATCTATGTCGGGGGAACCTCCCGTGAACAGGATGTCCGTTTGGCTTTGCGAGAGCTTACTTGCGAGCCATTCGAACTGGCGTTTTCGGCTGCTGGCTGGTTTCAGCGGCCGGAGGGGTTACTCATTTGGCAGGGCGTCAAGACGAATGACACCTTGACAGACCTGCATAGACAGATGAATGCGAATTTGTGCTGGCGTGGCTTTTGCGGGCCGGATTTGCGCTATAACCCGCACATTACGCTGGGGCGCCGCTACCTTGCGAATAAGGATCAGGATTTGGAGAAGATCCTGCCTACGCTGGAGATTCCGCCTGCCATGATCGTGGATAGTGTGAGTGTATTTGAGTCCAAGCGTGAAGGGGACCAGTTGCTTTATGAGGAAATTGAGCGGCTTGAGCTGAAGGCTTTTTCCTAAGGTTTGACTCAGACTCTTGTATAACGTGCTATAGTGTAGGGGTGGGTTCCGGCAGGGACCAGCGGAGTTTACATGGGCGTTTCGCCCATTAATTTCCAAGCGAAAGTAGGGAGAGAAGATGGCTTATCAAATTGGAACCAATTGCGTGCAAGCTGGGTACACACCGAAGAATGGGGAGCCGCGCGTGCTGCCCATTTATCAGTCTACAACCTATAAATATGACTCCATCGAAACCATGGGGCGCCTTTTCGATCTGGAAGAAAATGGCTATTTCTACACGCGTTTGGCGAATCCTACGAACGATGCTGTGGCCGCGAAGATTGCAGCACTCGAGGGTGGCGTTTCGGCCGTCCTGACTTCCTCTGGGCAGGCGGCTACTTTCTATGCCATTATGAACATCTGCAAGGCAGGCGACCATGTGGTCAGTTCGTCGGCTATCTACGGCGGAACCTATAACTTGCTGGCGCATACCCTGGCCGACATGGGGATTGAGGTCAACTTCGTCGACCCCGATTGCAGCGAGGAAGCCCTGAACCAGGCCTTTCGCCCCGAGACACGTGCAGTCTTCGGCGAGTCCATCGCGAATCCGGCTTTGACGGTCCTCGATTTCGATCTTTTTGCCAAAGCCGCCCACAGCCACGGTGTCCCCTTCATCGTAGATAACACGTTTCCTACGCCGATTAATTGCCGTCCTTTTGAGTGGGGGGCAGATATCGTGATTCATTCCACGACGAAGTATATGGATGGCCATGCGACATCGGTTGGCGGCGTCATTGTGGATAGTGGTAATTTCGACTGGCAGAAGCAGGCCGAGAAATTTCCCGGACTGACGACGCCAGATGAAACCTATCATGGTACGGTTTTTACGGAGCTCTTTGGCAAGGGGGCTTACGTGGGGAAAATTGTTACCACGCTTATGCGCGATTTGGGTTCCATCCCTTCGCCGCACAATTCTTTCCTCCTGAATATTGGCCTAGAAACCTTGCATCTTCGCATTCCAAGACATATCGAGAATGCGGTGAAAGTTGCAAAATTCTTGCAGGCTCATGAGAAAGTATCTTGGGTCAAATACGCGGGTCTTCCGGGGGACGAGAACTACGAGAAAGCCCAGAAATACATGCCAAAGGGCACCTGCGGCGTCATTTCCTTCGGTGTCAAAGGGACACGTGAAGACGCCATCCACTTCATGGATGCCCTGAAGCTTGCCGCAATCGTGACCCACGTGGCCGATTCAAGGACCTGCGTGCTTCATCCTGCTTCGACCACGCATCGGCAGATGAACGATGAGGAACTTATGGCTGCCGGGGTGAGCCCGGACTTGATCCGACTCTCGGTGGGGATTGAAGACGCGGAGGACATCTTGGCTGACCTGGAGCAGGCTTTGGCCAAAGCCTAAGCTTGCGAGTTTCTCTGGATTACGCAGATTTTTTGCGTTGTTAACGTGGCTTGGATTTCGTTGTGGATAGAAAGTGAAGGCTTCTGTGGCACAGGTTTTTTGGACGGATTATCGGACGAGTTATCAGGAAAATATCAGTGATAAGCTGCGGCGTTTGCTGCTCCAATCGGATTTTGCGTCGCTTGATTTGAAAAACAAATACGTCGCGATCAAAATGCATTTCGGTGAGCTTGGCAACATGGCTTTTCTGCGGCCGAATTACGCCAAGACGGTCGCGGACCTAGTCAAGGAACGAGGCGGTAAACCCTTCCTTGTCGATTGCAACACCCTTTATCCAGGCTCGCGTAAAAATGCCTTGGATCACTTGGCTTGCGCTGCGGAAAATGGATTCTCCTTTCTGTCCACCGGCTGTCAAATCCTCATTGGTGACGGGCTGAAAGGAACGGATGAGGTGGAGGTTCCGGTTGCCGGTGATTACGTCCATGCAGCCAAAATCGGTCGCGCCATTATGGATGCGGATCTCGTGATTTCTCTTAATCATTTTAAATGCCATGAGTCGACCGGGATCGGCGGTGCGATCAAGAATCTTGGCATGGGCTGTGCTTCTAGGGCCGGAAAGATGGAGCAGCATAACAGCGGGATTGTGCAAGTGGATGAATCCTTGTGCATTTCTTGTGCGAACTGCTATCGGGCCTGTGGGAGCCAGGCGATCTCTTTTCCTCGCAAAAAGGCCTGGATCGATCCGGAGAAATGTGTCGGTTGCGGCCGCTGTATCAGCGTATGTCCGGTCGATGCGACCCAGCCTGTTGGGGACAATACGAATGACATTTTGAATGTGAAGATGGCGGAGTATGCTTTGGCTGTGGTTCAAGATCG
>CAZCLL010000129.1:2993-6996 GCA_964499555.1 uncultured Fastidiosipila sp. | reverse complement strand
ACTTGCGGGTTCGGATGAGGTGATTGCGTCGTGTATTGGGCACACGCACATTGATGTGGCGTGGCAGTGGACGGTGGAGCAGTCGCGGGAGAAGGTGGCGCGGAGTTTTTCGACGGTGCTGAAGTTGATGGAGGAGTATCCGAATTACCGCTTCATGTCGAGTCAGGCGGTGCTCTATGTGTTCTTGAAGGAGCGTTATCCGGAGCTGTATGCACGCGTGAAGGAGCGCGTGGCTAAGGGGCGCTGGGAAGTGGAGGGCGGCATGTGGGTAGAGCCGGACTGTAATTTGACGTCTGGCGAAAGCCTAGTGCGCCAGTTTCTTTATGGGAAGCGCTTTTTCCGTGAGGAGTTTGGCGTGGAGAATCGGGTTTTGTGGCTGCCGGATGTTTTTGGCTACTCGGGAGCGCTGCCGCAAATTATGAAGAAGTCGGGCGTGGATTATTTCATGACGACGAAGTTGAACTGGAATCAGGTGAACCAAATGCCGCACGATACGTTTTTGTGGCAGGGGATTGATGGGTCAAAGGTGCTGACGCATTTGATTACGACCTTGAATTTGGGGCAGCCTCTAAAGGATTTTAATACGACCTATAATGGCCAACTTCACCCGGATGCGGTGATTGGGGCGTGGGATCGGTATCAGGATAAGGCTTTGAATCATGATGTGCTGGTGAGCTATGGCTACGGCGATGGCGGAGGCGGCCCGACCCGTGAGCATTTGGAGACGTCTTTGCGCATGGAGGTCGGGCTGCCGGGGATGCCAAAGGTGCGGCAAGTGTTTGCCGGGCAGTTCTTTGATGAACTGGCGGAGCGGCTTGGCGTGGATGGGGTTGGCGATCGGGTGCTGGGCGATCGGCGCGGTGAACCGAATCGCCGCCTTGCGACCTGGGTGGGTGAGCTGTATTTTGAGTATCACCGCGGAACTTACACTTCCATGGCTCGCAATAAACGCGCGAATCGCAAAGCCGAGTTTGCGTTGATGGATGTGGAGTTTTTGGAGGTGTTGAGCGGTGGGGCTGGTGATGACACTGGCGTGGCCGCCTCCAGCAGCTCCGACTACCAAGAGATAATGGACGCACTTTGGAAAACTGTGCTGACGAATCAATTCCACGACATTTTGCCTGGGACTTGTATCGAGGAAGTCTACGAAGTGACGCGGGCCGAGTATGAGGCGATCGCTCAGAAGACTTCGTCGATGATCGGGGAGAGGCTGGGAAAGATTAGCGTAGGTGAGGCTGACGGGGACCGCGAGGTCGGTGAGGCCGACGGGGACCGCGAGGTTGGTGAGGCTGACGGGGTCGGTGAGGCCGACGGGGACCGCGAGGTCGGTGAGGCCGACGGGGTTGGTGAGGCTGAGGAGACCCACGGGGCCCACGACACATCCAGCCCCAAGGCCAGCCTTCTCGTGGTCAACACGACGGGTTTTGAGCGTAATGACATTTTAGAACTAGGCGTTTGTAAGGCCGCAGCTCTCGAGTCTGACGATGGCCGCGTTTGGCCGATTCAGCAGACCGCCGACGGCGAGGCCGTTGCCTGGTTGGAAGACTTGCCGCCGAAGGGCTATCAGTCGTATCGGCTGCTCAGCAGTGTCGAGGCAGCTAGACCCAACACCTCGCCTTTCACCCTCACCTCCGACCACGAGCTTGAGACGCCTTTCTATCAAGTGACGTTCAACTCGGCGGGTCAGATCAGCCAAATTTACGACAAAAGCACCCGCCGTACCCTTTTCCTCGACGGCCAGGCGGGCAACGTCTTCCGCATGTACGAAGACAAACCCATGCACTACGACAACTGGGATATCGATCATTATTACACCGAAAAATCCTGGGATGCCGACACTTTCAGCCGTTTCGAGTGGACCGAAATGGGGCCAGTTCGGGCGACGCTTCGCATTGAGCGCCAGATTTCCCAATCAGTAATTATGCAAGACGTGCAATTTTATGCATCGTCTCGCCGCATCGATTTCGAAACCACCGTGGACTGGCATGAGCATCAGCATTTGCTGAAAGTCCACTTCCCCTTGAACGTTCACACCGACGAGGCCACATTTGATATCCAGTTTGGTAATGTGACTCGCAAGACCCACAAAAACACCTCCTGGGACGAAGCTCGTTTTGAGAGCGGCGGTCACAAGTGGGTCGATCTTTCCGAGGGTCACTACGGCGTGAGCCTTCTGAACGACAGCAAATACGGTCATTCCGTCGACGGCACCGACATCGGGCTCACCCTCATCAAGTCCGGCATTTTCCCGAATCCCGTCACCGACCAGGAGATTCACCAATTCCGTTACGCGCTTTTTCCGCATGCCGGGACCTGGCGCGAGGCCGGCACAGTGGCGGAGGGCTACTTCTTCAATCAGCCTTTGGCCAAAGCCGCCGGCCACAAGTCTCGTTTCTCTTTGGCTTTTGTTGATGCTCCGAATGTGGTCATCGAGACGATCAAGCCGGCTGAAGATGGCGACGGCGTGATCGTCCGCCTCTACGAAGTGGACAATGCCTTGACGACCTGTCAGCTGACCTGGGGACGACCATTGACCTCAATTGTCGAATGCAATCTCCTCGAAGAGGCGCTTTCTGATGTTCCGAGGCTCTCCTTCGAGCAGGCCGATCCATCGCGCGTGCGCTGCGAGATTAGTTTGAAACCTTACGAAATCAAAACCTATCGTTTGCGTCCGTAACGCATAATTATACGAGCAGCGCGCGCAATGCCGAACGCTGCAAGGCGACACACAAAAGGAGGATTAGTTTTATGGGCTTTGTACATATTTATTATGGAAATGGCAAAGGGAAGACGACCGCCGCGGTTGGGCTTGCGGTGCGGGCGAATGGTTATGGTTTGCCCGTGCTGTTTTTGCAGTTTATGAAAGACGGCCGATCGGCGGAGCTTCGAAATTTGGAGAAATTAGGCATTGAGGTCTTGTCGGGCCAGCCCGAAGGGGCAGAAGGCTTCACCTGGGAGCTTGACGAGGCTGGTCTTGAGGCGAGAAAAGCTTGGCAAAATGAACGTTTGGGGGAGGCTTTTGCCTGGTTGGAAAAGCACCCAGGAAAAGGCCTCCTTGTGCTGGACGAGGCCCTCTCGTCGATCAATTATGGGCTTTTGGATGAGGGCCTCGTGATCCGCTTGATGGATCAGGTGAAGGGTATGGAGCCCGCGCTGGATTTGGTTTTGACTGGGCGAGATCCTTCAACAGAATTATTGGCGCGGGCCGATTATTTAAGTGAAGTTTTGGCTGTCCGGCATCCTTTTGAGAAGGGCATTTTAGCCCGCGAAGGGATAGAATATTAAGGATAGAATATTAGGGATACATACAGTTGCGACAGGCGGCTTTGGCCGAAGAGAACTTGGCCGCAGCGAACTTGGCTGAAGAGATGAGAGAACCGAAGGAGGTTTGCAAAAGATGAAGTGGTGGCAAAATGCGGTGGTGTACCAGGTGTACCCGCGGAGTTTTCAGGACAGTAATGGCGATGGGATTGGCGATCTGAAGGGGATTACGCGCCGGCTGCCTTACCTGGCGAGGCTGGGGGTGGATGCGGTGTGGCTTTCGCCGATTTTTAAGTCGCCGAACGACGATATGGGCTACGACATTTCCGATTACGAGGACATCATGGATGAGTTCGGGACGATGGCGGATTTCGACGAGCTGAATGAGACGGCGCACGATTTGGGGCTGAAGCTCATTTTGGACCTCGTGGCGAATCACAGTTCCGACGAGCACGCGTGGTTCGTCGAGAGCCGGAAGTACCGAGATAATGCCTACTCCGACTACTATTTGTGGCATGAGGGGCAAGTCGATGAGGCTGGCCAAAGGACCCCGCCCAACAACTGGGGCTCGGTTTTTGGCGGGCATGCCTGGGCGTTTGCGGAGGAGCGCGGCGACTATTACTTCCACTTCTTCTCGAAAAAGCAACCGGATCTCAACTGGCGCAATCCGAAGGTGCGTGAGGAGATTTTTGCGATGATGCGTTTTTGGTGCGATAAGGGGGTCGATGGCTTCAGGATGGAT
>CAZCLL010000129.1:2030-2983 GCA_964499555.1 uncultured Fastidiosipila sp. | reverse complement strand
ATGTGATCGATTTTATCGGCAAGCCGGATGACGTGATGATCGAGCCTTTTGATGCTTCGGCGCCGTATAGTTGGCCGGATTGGGGCAACAGCCCGCGTGTCCACGAGTATTTGCGCGAAATGAATCGCGAAGTGCTGTCGAAGTACGATCTCCTGACGGTTGGCGAAGTGGGCGGCGTGAAGCCAGCGGATGCCTTACTGTACTCACCGCTGGCGGTTGAGGATCAGGGGGGTGCTGCTGGATCGGGTGGTTCGGCTGACGGTGAGAGTTGCGTCAGCGGGGGTGCTGCTGGCGGCGGCTTTGGCCAAGAGACTGGCGAGACTGGCGAGACTGGCGAGGTCGACGGCAAGTCCGGCGAGGCTGGCGGTGAGGTCCAAACCGAAATCTCCATGATTTTCAATTTCTTGCACCTCGAGCTCGACACGGCGAGTCCGACGCCTTTTGGGCGCGTGTCTGCGAGGCTTTCCGACATGAAGCGGATTTTTAGTCGGTGGCAGACCGAGCTCCATAACAAAGCATGGTATGCACTCGTCTGGTCCAACCACGACCAGCCTCGCCCGGTCAGCCGTTTCGGGTCCGAGGCGCCGGAGTACCGCGAAAAATCCGCCAAAATGCTCGCCCACCTCCTCCATTTCCACCAAGGCACCCCCTACATCTACCAAGGCGAAGAGCTCGGCGCCATGAACTACAAATGGAAGTCCCCTGACGAATATGTCGACATCGAGGGGCTGAATTCGCTGGAGGAGGCGCCGAGGCTGGGTCGCGCCACCCGCGAGGAAGTTTGGGAGCGTCTCAAGTGGCGCGGTCGCGACAATGGCCGCACCCCCATGCAGTGGTCGGATTCGAAGAACGGGGGCTTTAGTGACGCTGAGCAGACCTGGATTCCCGTCAATCCCGACTACCAGTTCATCAACGCCGAGGTGAACAAGCTGATCAACAAATAAGTCGCCATC
>CAZCLL010000129.1:0-1931 GCA_964499555.1 uncultured Fastidiosipila sp. | reverse complement strand
AGCCCCAAGCGGTGACCGTTCCTGAATCTCTGGTGGCCAAAGCCGGAGAACTCTGGCTCACCAACGACGCTACTTTCTCTTCTCTCGCAAGTCTCCCCGAGACGCTGACCCTCCCAGCCTACGCCTCAATTGCGTTCTGTGTGCGGTAGGCTGGGGTAAAGTCGTCAATTGTGTTTGCGTGCGGCAGGCTGGGGCAATGAATCGCTCTGTGTTTGGAAGGCCTGGGGCAATGAATCGCTCTGTGTTTGGAAGGCCTGGCAATGAATCGCTCTGTGTTTGGAAGGCCATCTCCTTGAGAGGTGGCCTTTCCTGATTGGGATGGGTTGCTCTTCGTTTTTGTCTTCGCGATTGGGTGGTTTTGCATTGGCTGAGGGTGGTTTTGTAATTGGGTGTGGGTGGTTTTGTTTGCGTTTTCTATTTTTCTTTCTCCCCTGCGCTAGTTTGCTGGATTTTGGCGGAGGGAACTCTTGTGTCCGGAGCATGTTCGGGTGATATCCCTTATTGCTAGCGATTTTTCGGCGGCAAGGTGGGTAGGGATAATGGGTAACAAGTTAAGATGGTCGGGATCCGTCGCTGTCCATACTTACCATGTTATCCAAGTGTTGATTTTCAATAAAACAGCTCCAAAACAAGTTGTCAGATCACTGGTTGGGGGTCATTTCTGGAAAAAGCAAGCGACAGATAATATGTTTTGCGTGGATAACGACAAATCCTGACCAGCGTATCTTGCTATGCAAGTTATAACTGTGAGCATTCAGGACGATTCATCTCAAAACCCATCAGATTCCTGTAATTATTTGAAAACAAGATGGCTAAATTGAATGGATAACTTATTATGATGGTCAAGATCCGCAGGAATCCAAAAAGATGCCGATATTTTTCCGGATGCGGCTAGAAAAACCTCTTTGAATCGGCTCGATCGGAGCCAAAATGCTCTTAATACACTGTTTGGGGGTCGAAAGCAGGGGAATTTCTTGAAGGATAATATGTTGAATTTGGATTGCTGCAGATCCTGACCAGGGTAATATATTGGCTAACACTTGGCCGAGATAATCTTGTTGTGTAATTACAGAATTCAGTGTCTTACTGAGCCGTAATCACCTTTCAGTGTACTCTGAAGAATTTATGACATATTACCTTGGACCGTTTTTGTCGTTGCGCTGAGAAAACTCGAGCTTAGCGAAGGTGGGCCGTGTAAAGAGGGTTCTATAGTTCAAGATAATCCAATAAAGATATACGATAATCCAAGATTTAACGCATTGTCAGCAAAAACTTTCGTGTAACCGTCCGCCGCTATCTTCTTCTACAGCACCACTACGATTTTGGTCAATTTTATCTTGTTACATAAAACAATGAGTTTTTTCTCGGCTTGTTTTCCATGTTTGCCTTGTTTGGCTTTACTGGCTGGAATAAGTAGCAATGAAGGATATCAAGTAGCACCTGCGACGACATAAGATTTCCTACCGCTCATTTTAGTTGAACGACGAGAGTTACTACCACTCGACTTGGATGAATTACGAGAGATACTTCCGATCTTGCCTGAAGTGAAGACGATGAGAAGTTAAGGCGGTGAGATGCGTGGATTTTTCCGGAGATCTGTACGGGTCTTTAGGCAAAATTCTGTGATTCCGGATTTAAGCAAAAATCAACACGATATGCTGGGTGGGGTATCGGGTTTGATGGCTAAGATTCCAGATTTAAGCAAAAATCAACACGATATGCTGGGTGGAGTATTGGGTTTGATGGCTAAGATTCCGGATTTAAGCAAAAATCAACACGATATGCTGGGTGGGGTATCGGGTTTGATGGCTAAGATTCCAGATTTAAGCAAAAATCAACACGATATGCTGGGTGGAGTATTGGGTTTGATGGCTAAGATTCCGGATTTAAGCAAAAATCAACACGATATGCTGGGTGGGGTATCGGGTTTG
>CAZCLL010000128.1:0-7015 GCA_964499555.1 uncultured Fastidiosipila sp. | reverse complement strand
GATTTTCGATTAAATCCGGGATCCATGCCCCAAAACAATAAAGTCCACCGCAATTATCGTGTTGATATTCGATTAAATCCGGAATCCATGTCTCAAAACAGTAAAGTCCACCGTAATTATCGTGTTGATTTTCGATTAAATCCGGGATCTAAGCACTTCGCCCAATACGCAACACATTATACTGGTCAGGATCTGCAGTAATCCGAGTTTAACATATTACCTGTTACTTCGTTTAAAAGAAAACACGCCAAAAACGTGCCAATCGAGCGATTTCGACTCGTTTTCCAGCCCGTCTCCCCGATCACCGCAGCAAATTCTTGGATTGCTGCGGATCCTGACCACATTAACTAATTACCTATATTCATTACCCAACAGGTAACTCAATTACACGAAGCCGCATGAAAAAATCACCCAGAACAAGCACGAGAACACGCAACGGACAGCAAAAAAACCGCCTACCCTTTACTCCTCGTCGTCAACAATTTCGTCATCCGAAGCGAAATCATCATCATAATCATCCGACAAATCCTCTTCATCATCCAAGAACGCATCATACACTGGTGAAGGCAGCACACCTTCGCCATCCTGATATATCTTCCGGTACGTCATCGGCGTAGAATTCATCTGCTTGCGGAAGGCAGCATTAAAACGCTGCGGACTCGAGAAACCAACGCGTCGAGCAATCGTCGAGACCTTCATATCCGATTCTTGCAAAAGTTCACAGGCTTTAGTCACACGCACCTGCATCAGATACGCCATTGGACTCATCCCCATCTCATCGCGGAACGCCCTAGCAAAGTAACCCTGGCTCAAGAAAACGTGGCCAGCAATATCAGCAACAGAAATATTCTGATCAAAATTGGCTTCAATATAGCCCTTGGCAATGTGAACCAGTTCCTTCGCCTTACCAGTCTTCACCTTGAGACTCTCTTCCCATTCCGCCTTAAGCGCACGGGAAAACTCGACCAGTAACTGCAAACCCAAAGCCTGCAGCATCAATACTTTGCCATACTCATGCTGACGATTCTCCGTAATGATCGCCTCAACTACAGCCGCAATTTCACGGCGACCCTTTCCCTTAATCATCATCGCGTCTTGGCTCTGCTCTTTCGTCTCGTCAAGTTCGCCCTCTGCATTGGCAAAAGTCAAGAAATCCGCATAAGGATCCAGATTCACTTGCGGCTGCCCGGTGCTACTATCTACTTGCGGACGAATCGAGAAATAAACACAGGCAACATCGCATTCCTCTAAAACCACATAGCTGTGCATAACATCTGGCTGCAGCACAATCGTACTGCCAGGAACAAGGTGGTAGCGCTTGCCTTTAATAATGTAGTCCAGTTTACCGGAACGAACATAGGTAAGTTCATATGAATCATGCCGACTCGGTTTGCTAATCGAATCGCCTTCCGGGAAATACTGCCCCATTCCTTTAAGAACTAAAGGTAACTCTTCCAGGCTATGCCGGTCGGTCTCCGGTTCTACTTCAAATTGATTACTAAGCATATGATTTCCCTCTGCAATTTCGTTTTCGATTCTGAACGTTTTTCAACTTTAAGAGTAGAAACATTGTAGCAAAATGACAGATTTTTGGATAGGCCTTTGGCCAAAGTCGCAAAATGCAACTTCCGCCCCTACACCACGTTCATCTCATATTTTCTAGACATCGGAATTTTTGTCGGATTTTGTCGGAATTTTTTGGGTTTTAGGGGCTTCCCTTGGCTAGTACTTACAAGGTAAGCTTTATCTTGTTCGAACAAGTATTCACAAACAAGGAGAAAGCACTATGCATACCCAAGAATTACAAATGAACCCTAAACTGGAAAAGTCCGAGCAAGATCAGAATTTCACCGAATCCATCCATGAAGAAGCGCAAGCACAAAACACAGAAAACCAAGCCTTTGACGTACATCATGAAGAGCACTCACAATCCGTTTCCGAGCCGGAAGAAGATGAAGAAAAAGAAGAGGAACAAGAGGAATTTTCTATCTCCTCCAGACCAAGTGACGCTTCATCACCAAGTCCTGTCCCTTGGGAGACACCGTCAAGTGCAATACCCCCGCAAACACATCAAGCGCCTCAGTCCTTCCAGCAGAATCAAAATAACTTGCACCAGGCACAAGGCCAAACCATCTCCAATGATGCGTTCAATAGTAACTATGCCCCACAAAGCATGGACATAAACGCCAACCACAGTTACACAAGCCAGCCCCATGACAACGCGAACTTCGGCCACAATCCCATAGGCAGTAACACCAATCAATTCAGCAACAGCTTCAACCCCGGTAACCAAGCCCCCTACCCAAACAACAATAGTGGCTACAACCCCAACACAAACAATTTCAACCAAAACCCCAACAACAGTGGAAACAGCAACAGCAACTTCAACGGGAACAACAACTTTAACGGAAACAATAACAGCAACAACAACTTTAACGGAAGCAATAGCTTCAACAGCAACAGCAACAACAGTAATCCTCGTGGGAACAACAACTTCAACCGAAACAACAACAATAATCGGAACCGAGATCCCATCACCTACAATATTTCACAGCACCTCTCCGTTTTGAGCACCAATAACTCCGGATGGAATCGTGAAGTCAACATCGTCTCTTGGAACGGCAGAACTCCTAGACTTGATATGCGTTACTGGAGTCCGGATCATCGGAGCATGAGCCGTGGTATCACCATGACCGGAAGCGAAGTAGCCATACTCCTGAGCACTTTGGAAAACTTTGATATCCCATCTTCCGGGATCTAATCATAACGCCCACGACGCCCGGCACATCTAATCACGACGCCTGACACATCCAATCATAGCGCCCAAGATGCCCGGCATACCAATCACGACGCCGTTAAAAATCGCCACAAAATCCGCAAGGGAGCCCCTTCATTCCATACCATCGGTGCTTCCTGCGGAAAATAAACGATCATTCGCCAGGCCCACACAGCAAGTAAGAGGACAAGTGCAAAAATTCCCAGCCGCCTCACCCAAAGCCTGACCGAACCATCTTTGCGACGATAAAGGAGAAACGCCAACGGAACCAACAGCACGAGCAAGAACAAAGGGTGATAACGAAAGGCTTCCTCAATTTCACCTGAAAGAAAATGCGTCCACGCTCGGCTCATACCGCAGGATGGACAAGGCACACCGGTGATTGCGTAGACCGGGCAAAGAATGATGGAATGATGCGTGGCATACAAAAAAACAAGCCCCGAGACAGAAGCTGCTGCAGCAAGCAGCAACGACTGTTTCGGGGACTTCTGTCTTCTTTGTTCTGTAGCCTTATGACTCACATCAAGCTTCCTTATGTCAAGCTTCCCTACATCAAGCTTCTCAGTATCTAGCTTCCTTACATCAAGCTTCCTTAGGCTCCTTCTCATCCGCGGTCTTCTCTGTGGCTTTCTTCGAAGCGAGATCTTTCAACGAAAGGTCTTCCAACGCAAGTTGTGAACCATCGCGGAGAACCAAGGTTGGTTTGATCTTATGGAGCACCGACTCCTCGGTTACGATACACTCCACGACATCATCGCGGGATGGAATGTCATACATGATATCCATCATGATGTCTTCCAGAATCGAACGCAAACCGCGAGCACCCGTATGAAGAGCTAGAGCCTTGCGAGCGATTTCTTGCACCGCTTCATCCGTAAAACGAAGGTTCACATTGTCATACGACAGAAGCTTCATGTACTGTTTCAGGAGTGCATTCTTCGGTTCGCGTAAAATGCGGATGAGATCCTCTTCCTTCAGACTATTCAGACTGACGATCACAGGCACACGACCAATGAGTTCCGGAATAATCCCGAATTTCTGAAGATCCATGGGGCCAACTTCCGCCATCACTTTGTCATCCTGGCGATCTAGGCTGTCCACATGGGCACCGAAACCAATCGACTTCTTGTTGATTCTGGACTCAATGATCTTCTCAATACCATCGAAACTTCCGCCGCAAATGAACAAGATATTACTCGTATCCACGCGAATGTACTCTTGCTGCGGGTGCTTCCTTCCCCCTTGTGGCGGGACATTGGCAACCGTGCCTTCCAGAATCTTCAGCAGCGCTTGTTGGACGCCCTCACCACTCACATCACGAGTGATCGAAGGATTCTCCGACTTCCTCGTAATCTTATCAATCTCATCGATGTAAATGATACCGCGTTCCGCAGCCTGGACATCGAAGTCGCAGCTCTGCAAGAGTTTCAGGACGATGTTCTCCACATCTTCACCGACATAGCCGGCTTCGGTCAGCACCGTCGCATCGGCTACTGCGAAGGGCACATCGAGGATTCTGGCCAAAGTCTGAGCCAGCAAAGTTTTACCGGAACCCGTAGGTCCGATGAGCATAATGTTGCTCTTCTGCAGTTCAACATCCCGTAGTTCAGGATCCGTTAGTTCATCGCCGAATACACGTTTGTAGTGATTGTATACCGACACAGCCAAGGCTTTCTTCGCCTTCTCCTGGCCGATGACATAGTCATCCAGTCTTCGGGTCAGCTCAGCGGGTGAAATCAGCTGGCCTTGGTAGCGCTTGCCCTTGCGAGCAGAAGCGCGCTTACCGGAACCACTCGTTGAAGCCTTTTCGTTCAGAACTTCATAGCAAAGCTCGACACATTCATTACAGATATAGGCATCAGGCCCTGCGATCATCCGTTCAACAAGCTTGTCGCTCTTCCCGCAGAACGAACAGACAATCGCTTGGTTATAGGAACTTTTGTTTGCCATGAAATCTCCTTGCTTTTACTTGGGGCTATAGCTTAACGTTTCTCCATGATTTTGTCGACAACGCCGTAAGCCAGTGCCTCTTCAGCACTCATCCAGTAATCTCGATCGGTGTCTCTTTCCACCACTTCCAGAGGTTGACCCGTGCGCTCGGCAATAATCTTGTTCAAACGTTCGCGCGTTCTCTTGATATGCTCAGCCGAGATCAAGATATCCGAAGCCATACCCTGGGCACCGCCGGAAGGCTGATGCATCATAACCTCAGCATTGGGGAGCGCAAAACGTTTGCCCGGTTCACCAGCAAGAAGCAAGAAAGCCCCCATCGAGGCAGCCATGCCCATCGCAATCGTCTGCACCTGTGGCTTAATATACTGCATCGTGTCATAGATCATAAGTCCGCTAGAGACCTCACCACCGGGGCTATTGATGTAGAGCTGAATATCCTTCTGCGGATCTTCCGCCTCTAAGAACAGTAGCTGAGCGGTCACCAGGCTGGCGGTGGTTGAATTAACCTCGTCACTCAGAATGATGATTCTTTCTTTCAGCAAGCGAGAAAAGATATCGTAGGCTCTCTCGCCGCGGTTGGTTGATTCAATAACAGTAGGGACCAAAGCCGCCCGAATCGCATCTTCATTGAAGTTCATGTATTGTTTCTCCTTTCACCTGTTTGATTCAAATGTCAAGCAAAGTCAAAAACAATTATACTATCATTTCGAGACTTGTCACGTGCATAAATCCAGATTCATAGATTATTAAAAAACATCTCCCGCTTGGGAGATGTTTTTACGCTTACTCTTCCGTCTCTTCCGCTTCGGTAATTCCTTCATCCGCCTCGGTATTTTCTTCAGCGACTTCCGGGGCTTCGTCTGCCGGCACAGGGTCGATCGGCACCGCATGTTCCGTAAGGAAGCGGATGGCCTTCTGGTTCAGCGCATTCTCGAAGAAGAATTCAGTATCAGCAAATTGGCGTCTCACTGACTCTTCGCTCAAACCGGCTTGGCTCGCTAAAGTCGCAATTTCCGCATCCTTCTCGTCATCGGTGAGGACTAAGCCTTCGGCTTTGGCCACCG
Source organism: uncultured Fastidiosipila sp. (assembly GCA_964499555.1). Lineage (GTDB taxonomy): Bacteria > Bacillota > Clostridia > Saccharofermentanales > Fastidiosipilaceae > JAAYZH01. Next base: position 1,222 of record CAZCLL010000128.1, on the reverse strand, counting down.
CCTTCAGGACCAACTGCACCTTCAGCTGATTCTCTGCGGGTTCGTGCAAACTATGTGTGTACTGTTCGACGGTCTGGCCGATGAACTGTAAGTACTGCTCAAGCTCAAGGCCCTGTGCGCGCATTTGCTGACTCTGATAACGGAGCATTTGCTCCATCTCGGTGTGAACCATGGAATGAGGGATCTCAATCTCCGCGTTATCGACCACAAGGCGAACCACATTGTTCTCAAAAGTCTGATTCGCGCGGGTCTCCGCCGTTTCCGTCAAATCCTTGCGTAAAGACTCTTTGTACTCGGCCAAGGTATCGAACTCAGAAACGTCCATCGCGAAATCATCATCTGCCGCAGGAAGTTCTTTGCGCTTCAGGCTGTTCAGCTTGACCGTAAAGACTGCATCCTGGCCGGAGAGTTCATCTGCGCCGTAATCCTCTGGGAAGGTCACGTTGACGTCGAACTCCTCACCAGGGAGGTGACCCACAATTTGCTCTTCGAAACCGGGAATAAAGGAGCCAGAACCCAAAACCAAATCATGGTTGGTACCGGATCCACCTTCAAAGGCAACATCATCCTTGAAGCCTTCGAAATCAATGTTGGCGGTATCACCGTCTTCTGCGGCTCTATCTTCAACAGGGACAAGACGGGAATTGCGCTCGCGAACCCGCTCGAATTCCTTTTCCACGTCTTCATCGGTAACGGATACGATTGGTTTGACAGCGACGATGCCCTTGTATTCACCTAGGACCGGGATCGGCTCGGTATCAAAGGTCAGGGAGCAAATAAAGCCCTTATCCAGACCAATTTCTTCGATGTCTAAGTCAGGTTGGGAAACCGGGCTCAGGTTCATCTCTTCCACGGCTTCTTCATAAGCGGGAGCAATGATGTGGTCAACAGCCTCATCATAGAGCACACCTTCACCGTAATAGCTTAAGACGACGGCCAAAGGCGCTTTCCCCTTGCGGAAACCTGGTACGGTAAAACGCTTCGCGTTCCTCTTATAAGCCCAGTTAATTGCCTCTGAAAATTCGTCCTTCGTAAATGTGAAGCGGAGAACACCGGTATTGTGCTCCTGCTGGACAAAGCTCTTCTCCATCTATCGTTCCTCCTGCGGGTAATGTGCGCGAAAAATAAGATCTTCTCGACAAAATGCTAAAGAATTTTACCACAAGTAAATCCTTCTGTAAACGAACGAATTGCACATATTGAATACCTTATTATCTAATAT
>CAZCLL010000127.1:4617-7098 GCA_964499555.1 uncultured Fastidiosipila sp. | reverse complement strand
CTTCTCGCGTCGGGCCTCTTGCAGCGAAGCAAATAGCTTCTCCAGTTGCCCGCTGGATTTCCCAAGCTCTTGCGCCTGCAATTCGACTTGGCGCAAAGTCTCCTGAGCCGCTTGTTCCGCCTGCTTGGCCGAAGTCAGCAAATTTTCCTGCAAGGCCAAGTCGGGCTTCTCCCGATCGGCCAGTTCCGAAGTCAATTCCTTTCGGATTGCCTCATTCTGGCTCACTTGGACGCGATAATCTTCTAGCTTTTGGCGTAAGTTTTGCTTCTCGGCCTCGGTCTTCAATGCCGCCATCGCGGCCTCCCGATTCGCAAAACCTTCCTCTTGCAGCCGCAGAACAAGCCGCTCCTCGGCCTCGGCCAAGCGCAGCGCTTCCTCGCCGACCTGCGTCTTCGTAAGGCCCAACTCGCCTTGATTCGTCTGCAAGAGATCCCCGACCTCCTGCAAAGAGGCCTGAATCCTCGCCTCTTCCTCACGACCCGTCTTCGTCCACGCCGCAAGGTCCGCAACGCGCGCCTGCACGTCCCCTAAACTCGCAAAAGGCAAGCGCTCGTTGGCATAGCTCATCCGGCTCGTCAGGGCCAGGATCTGCCCCTCTAGCGCCTCTTTTCGCTGCCCGAGGGCCTTACGCTCCTCTTCCAGCTTCGTCCGTTCCGTCAAGAGATCCGCTTCACGTTTTGTATTTCGGGCCCAAGCCGCCTCCCGCCCCTCGATCACTTCCAGCAACGTAGAAACTTGTCCAAGTTCCGCCTCGCAAGCCGCAAGTTCTCCAGCCAAAGCCGCTTCTTGCTCATCTAGCAAGCCAGTCAACTGACTCTCCAGCGCTTCAAAATCGGCAAAATGGAACCCTGGCACAAAAGCAGAAACTTCGACCTGGATCTCGCTTTGCAAAGCATGAAGCGCATCGACGACAGCAAGCTTCGCCTTCTCCGCTTCGATGCGATTGTTTCGGGCTTTCGTCCACTGGGTCTGCGTCACTTTTTCTTCTTTTGCTTGGACGGGCGAAGGATGATCAACAGAACCACAAACCGGACAAGGCTTGCCGTCTTCTAAGGTTTCCGCCAACAAAAGGGCCTGATTCTGTAAGAAACGAGTTTCCACAGCCTCTTCAATCGACCGGAGCCTTTGTTCCTCCGCCCGCCGTGCAGCCAGGTCACCCTTCAGCGACTCATACTTAGAAGCGAAGCGCCGAAGTTTCTCGCCGGCAACCTTTCGCTGCGAAAGAGACGCCTGCCGTACCTGCAATGCCTGCCACGCATTCCCCGCCTCTACACGTTCCACAGGCAAGTTTTTCTCGGCGTCGATCGCTTGACGACAGGCTGTAGCCTCATCTTCCAGCGCTTTCTGGCGTAGTAAGAAACGCTCAAGCTCAGCGTCCAAACTGCTCAAGGCGGCTTTCGCCTGAACATAAGCCTGCTGATCCAGCGCTCTGGCTTCATACTCTGGCAAGGCTTTCTGTAAGCCAACAATTTCTTGCTCCCAAGCCGGAAGCTCCGCCCATTGGGTCTGGAAGCGCTGCCGCTCTTCGAGGAGGGCGCTTTGGCGAGCCAGAAGTGTGGTCCGCGAATGGTCTAACTCCGACTGGCGCTGCTGCAAACGGGATAGGCGCACCTGACTCTCCGAAACCGCTTTGCTCTCCGGCGCAACACGATCCGCCCGGGCGGCCAGCGCCAGGACGTCCCGCGCTTGGTCGATCACACCCTTCTCTTGCAAAAGGGCTTCATAACGAAGCTGGGCTGTCTCCAATTTCCCGAACGACTCCGCTAGCCGCCTGGCCTCAAACAATTTCGCCTGCGCATCGGAATAGGCCAAACTCGTAGCCCCACTGGCCCTCTTGGCCTCCTTCGCCAGCTCAAGCAGACGAACACATTCCGCCTGCACCAACAAGAGCAACTGGGGCTCAGCATCTTCCTGACGAAGCCGTTCATCCTCCGGCAAAAAGGCTAGGTCCGCCAAACGCTCCGCCTTCTGCGCTTCCAGCAAACGCAAGTTCTGCTCCGCCAACCGGCTTCGCTCCTGCAAATCTTGGGCGAAACGATAGTACAAAGCGGTATCAAACAAATCACGGAAAATCTTCGCCCGATCCTTACTGTCCGCCTGCAAGAGCTCCGTAAACTGCCCTTGTGCAATCAACGACGTCTGCCGAAACTGATCCGCAGTCATCCCCAAAACCTCGCGAATTCGCTCATTCACTTGGGAAATCTTATCGAGCATGGTCCCGTCCGGGAGCTTCAACTCCGCAGACGGCTGAACCAAAACTTCCCCCTCGCCGCGCTTCTTCGGCCTTGTGTACGAGGGCGTCCGACGGATCTCATATACCTTTCCCCGCTGCAGAAAACGCAGCAGAACATAGGTCTCCGTCTCCTCCGAAGCAAAGTGGCTCCGAGACGTCTTCACCTCACGCCTCTTCCCCGACGTCTGGTCAAAAAGGGCAAAGGTAATCGCATCGTAAATGCTCGTCTTCCCCGCCCCGGTATCCCC
>CAZCLL010000127.1:228-4607 GCA_964499555.1 uncultured Fastidiosipila sp. | reverse complement strand
AATCCAGGCGCTCCACACCCGCATAAGGCCCGTAAGCAGACACTTCCAGATACAAAGGTCTCATCGTCTCGCCTCCACTTCCTCAGCCTCAACGAGCGCTTGCCACATCGCCTCGAGCGCCGCCTTCTCCTCCGCCGCAAGTGGGAAGCCCCGCTGCTCCTGGTAGAAGTCAGAGAACAAGTCAACAGGCTGCTTCGCCACTTCCGGCTGGGTTGCAAGTCCACTCATTCCCCCGGCCAAAGCCGCCTCCTGCCGCTCAATCCGCAAGGTCAAGAGATTCACGTACCAAGCTTGCAAGCGCCGCATTGGATTCTCGACCCGCTCCTCATCCGTTAGCGTAATCCGCAGGAAGTCCTGCCTTCTCGCTTCAGGAAGCGCTTTTGCCTCCAGCAAAAGCTGTTCCATCGTTCCCCGAAGCTCCCGAACTTGCCGTAAAGGTTCAAGCTCTCGCAAGCGGATCTCTGCTGGCTGCCCGGGCTCGCCCAAAGTAATAATCGGCACCGATTTCTTCTGATTAATCTCCGAAAACGAATAGGCCAAGGGCGAGCCCGCATAGCGAATATGGGGCACACCAACCTTCTGCGGCCGGTGCAAATGCCCCAAGGCCACATAGGAAAAATCCTGCAGCACTTCACTATTGATCGCATCTAGCCCACCCACAATATCCAGCTCAGAATCCGAACGTTCAGAGGGGGCCAGGCTGTTACTGAAATGCTGATGGGCCACGAAAACTTTCCGCTCTCCAGAAGGCAAATCCAAGGTCGCCAAGAGTTTCGCCAAGGCCTCATCATACGAAGCAAACGCTTCATCGGGCCAAAGCGCCCGCACCTCATACAAACGAAAAAAGGGCAGCAGCACAAAATGTACCGGCCCAAATGAATCTTCCAAAGTCACATAAGAAGGCCAAGCATCCAGCTCGCCCGCCAAATGAATCCGCAAAGAACGCAATAAATTGCGGGCATAAGCCAACCTCGCCGGCGCATCGTGATTGCCGGCGATAATCAAAATCTCACAAGAAAAATCCCGCAGCCGGGTCAGGAACTGATCGAAAATCTGGACCGCCTCTGCCGAGGCTTGCGCCTTGTCGTAGACATCCCCGGCGATCAGGAGCGCATCCGGCTCTTCTTCCTCAATGATCTTGAGGATCTGTTCCAGAATATATTCCTGATCCTCTCGCAACGACACATCAAACAACTTCTTGCCAATGTGCAAGTCTGCCAGATGAAGTAATTTCATTCACGCCTCCCGAGCCGCCAGCCAGCAAGACCTTCTAGTAATTCAAGCCCGCCAAATAGCCCCAATCCCGCACGAAAATCCGCTTATCCGAAGACTTCTTCTCAAGCGAAATCAGTTCCGTCACCTGGCTCTCTAAGGTATCAATGTAATGGACAATCCCGGCGGCCACCGTCGTCGGCCGATCCCCGTACTCCCCGTGGTGGCCGCTGATAATCGACTGAATCTGCCGATAAAAGGCCTCATCGTAGGCCGCAATGATCGCATCCTTGAACTTCGCCAGATACTCAATGCCCTGCACGCGGTGCGAGGCATACCAGTAGGGCGCCATCTCAAGCTCGTTGTACTCAAAAACCTTCCCAATATCATGGACAAAAATGCCCAGTGTCAAGAGGTCTGTGTGCTCGCGCAAATAGTCATTATTTTCAATCACCATCGACAAAATCTTCAGCATCTTCAAGGTATGGTGCGCGAGCCCCCCGATCAAATTGTCGTGGTGCGTAATCGCCGCCCCTTCGAAGAGGAAACGCCCCTTGATATCCGGATGATTAATAATCTGATCCACCAACGCCCAGCAAGTATCCGTCGCCCCCACCGACTTCAAGCGCACCTTCGTCGCCGCCCAAAGCTCCATCAAATACTTCTTATCAATCGAATTCAGAAAATCCCGCTTGCTCAGCGCCGGATCCAAAGCCTTCTCAATCTTATAAACGGTCAGATAGGTCTGCCCATTGAACTCTGAGCCCTCCACCTCCGCCTCGTAAATGCCCGGGCCATGCTCCAGGACCGGCGCAAAAATGTACTCTTCCCAGATCTTGAACTCCACGTCCTGCCCCTGATTGACGAAGCGTCCGACCATAAAGTCATTCTTCTTCCCCGAGCGAATCTGCGGGCTTTGATTGATCAAAACCGCACCCTTCGACTTCCGGCCGCGCTCCAGGGCTTCGTCCAAATTGATAACTGCCATCTTCATCCAACTTCCTACTGCAAAATTTCAAATGAGAAAACCGAAGCCTCACTACCGTAAAACCTCGGTTGATGATTACTACTTTACCTGAAGAAGCCCGCTTTGTCTTTCCACTATAGGCAATATTTTGGGCTCAGTCCGAAATTTCGGACGCCTCACCCGCCGCTGTTGCCGAACCTTCGTTGGCTGCGGCTTTGGCCAAAGCCGCCTTATGCTCATCGTGCGCAAGCTTCGACTTCGTCCGCCTCGCTAGGATCTTGTAGGCCGCTGCGGCCAAAGGCACCGAGACCAACATCCCGACCGCGCCACCTAGCGCACCACCGGTCATGACGGCAACGAAGACCCAGAGCCCAGGAAGCCCCGTGGCGTCGCCCACGATCTTGGGATAGATAAAGTTGTTATCGATCTGCTGGATCACCACCAGCACAAGCACGAAGAGGACGGCCTGGCGGAAATCCTGCATCGCAATCATCAGGAAACCCACGGCTCCACCAATGAAGGAACCCACCATCGGCACCAGCGCTGTCACCATAATGACCGCCGAAATCATGAGGGCATAGGGGAAACGGAAAATCAGCATGGCCACCAGCATCATCAAGCCCAGCAGGAAGGCATCCGTCACCTGGCCTGTGATGTAGTGGGAGAAGGACTCATCCAGCACGAGCACCCACTCGCGGACTTTCACGCGAATCCGAATCGGAATAAACGCCTTCCCCAGGCGCGAAAACTGGCTCTTAAGCTGCTCTTTGACCAGCAAAACATTGGCCGCGAAGACGACTGCCGTGAAGAACATCACCACATTGTCGACCACGTTCATGATCATCTGATAGGTCGAGCCCAAGAAACCCCCAACCCCGGACTGGAAGAAGGTCGACACCTGCTTCAGAAGCTCGTCCCAATTGATGTCAATCGCCTCAATGCGCGCCCTTAGATCCTCCGCCCAAGATACATTCTCTGTCATGCGCAGAAACCAAGCCTGAAAATCTTTCGTCACCTGCGGAATGGCGCTCCCCAGTACCACAATACTGTCATAGAGCTGCGGCACTAACAACCAGAGAATGCCCGCCAAGAGCGCCACAATCGCCAGCAAAGAGAGCAAAAGGGTCACCGGCCGCCTCGTCTTCGCCACAATGGGCTTCGTACTCTTGGGAAAATAGTGGCGCTCCAAGAAACGTAAGGGTAAATTCCAAATGTAAGCCAGGGCAATGCCCATGAGGAAGGGCATCAGAATCGACACCAAGCCCCGAAGGCCATCCAGCACCACACGGAAATTCATCACCAGCAGGGCAGCAGCCGCCAAGACCAGGACGTTCCCAATATAATGACGTCTAGACGCTTTCATAACTGTATTCTTCCACCTGGCCCCCGCCTTCGCGCTCTTCTTCACGCTCTTCCTCGCGCTCTTCCTCATGCCAGAGTCGGCTGAGTTCCTTCGCCACGGAGTCCTCCGTGTTGGGCCCGATCACCCGATAAGAGGCCTGCCTGATCTGCTCGTGACCATTTTCCATGGCATAGGCCCGGTCTGCCACGTAGAACATCGGCATGTCATTTAGGTTGTCGCCAAACACCACGAGCCGATCTGCGCCAATTTCCTCTTTCAAGGCCAGCGCTGCCCTCCCCTTCGAGACCCTTTTCAGGTGAATCTCTAGAAACCAGTCATCCTCGTACACATCTTCATAGAAGAGACACTCCAGCCCATCAATCTGCGAAAACGCGCGGTACGCCGGCAACAAAGCCTCATTGGAACCTACGAGATTAATGTAAATCACCTTTTGGCCTAGAAAGTCCAAGTAGGATGTAATCGGGGTAAACACCTTCCCATAGCGCTTCTCTCGGTGCGTCATGAAACGCTTCATACTGCCATTCAGATTGGGCGGCGCATAGCAGTACAGCTGATTGTCCAGAATTGAATAAATAAAAGCCGGCTGCCCCAAATCCTGCAAGAGATACATCGCTTCTGTAATCTGCTGCGAGGTGAGCTCATACTCTCTTACATAAGCCTGCGTTTTCGTGTCGTAAATCGCCACACCATTCATGAAGACCACGGGCAGATCAAGCTTCACGTCTTGCAAAATATGGAGAGCCGTTGAAGCCGTGCGCGCTGTCGCAAACGTCAAATCCATCCCCTCCGCCAGCAAGCCGTTAATCAGTTCCAAGCTCCGGGGCGAAATCACTCCAC
>CAZCLL010000127.1:0-134 GCA_964499555.1 uncultured Fastidiosipila sp. | reverse complement strand
AGCGTCCCGTCAAGGTCCGAAATATACAGTGTGCGCATCACGTCACCTCACTTTTATTTGGTCTTGCAGCCGTTTGGCTTGCTGCCTCGGTGTGCTGCCTCGGTGTGCTGCCTCGGTGTGCTGCCTCGGTGTGC
>CAZCLL010000126.1:0-7202 GCA_964499555.1 uncultured Fastidiosipila sp. | reverse complement strand
AAAGCTCTGCACATGCAGCCTTTCGTAACTTCCTTTGCCAGTAGAAACGGCCCCTTGAGGTCTGTATCAAGCACCGCCGTAAAATCGTCCTCGCTCATGCGCAGCAGCAAGTTGTCGCGGTTCACGCCGGCATTATTCACGAGGCCGTAAATCTTCCCGCCCAAGAGGGTTTCCGCCTCCGCCACGAGCCTCTTACAATCTTCGGCTGACGTCACATCCGCCTTCACTGCAAAACAGTTCTCTCGGCTCTCTTCAGGTGTGCTCGAGTTGAAGGTGTACACCACTTTGTGGCCGTCCTCCAAGAGCCTCGCCACAATCGCCTTGCCAATCCCGCGACTCCCGCCGGTGACCAAAATATTCATAAGCATTCCTTTCGCTTGCGAAACCCGCAATTCAGGTACAATGAACTCATCATTGATTATTATCGTTGAATCATGCAAAATTATTTTGATATTCAAAGTAATTTTATGATAGCGACCGCCGGGGCTTTGGTCAAGTGCCGCCGCCTTGGCTTTCACGCCACGAAAAGGAGTCAAGCAAATGAAAACCGCCTATTTATTTTCAGGCCAAGGCGCCCAGTTCGCCGGTATGGGCCAGGACCTCACCGCCGCCCGCCCCTTCTACGACCGGGCCGCCACCATCCTCGGCTGGCAGCCCCTGGACCTCACGGCCGAAGACCTCCAAGACACCCTCTACGCCCAGCCCGCCACGGTCTGCCTGAGCCTCGCCATTTGGGATCGATTGGTTTCGGCCAAAGCCGCCGAATCCCCCTATGTCCTCGGGGGTTTTTCTCTGGGCGAGTATACCGCCTTCGCTGCCTCCGGCCTTTTGGATGTGGAAAGCACCTTGCGTTTGGTGAGCACCAGAGCCCGCCTCATGTCCGAAGCCTCGCACGAAACGGCGGGCAAAATGTATGCGATCTTAGGCCTAGAAGACCAGCAAATCGAAACCTATTTAGCCGAAAATTATGCGGATAAAGTCTGGCCCGTCAACTACAATTGCCCCGGCCAATTAGTCATCGCCGGCTTGAGCGATGAAGTGGATCAGGCGGCTTTGGCCTTCAAAGCCATGGGTGCAAAGCGCACCTTGCCCCTCCAAGTGTCGGGCGCCTTCCACACGCCTTTGATGGCCACGGCGGCGAAGAAATTGGAAGCCTATGCAGCGGGTCTTTCGCTCCACACCCCTGTGCAGGCGGCGATTTACTCTAACGGCTCAGCCCAGGTGATGACCGCTGAGGAGCTTCAGGCCTTCCCTTCGTACCTCAATTCGCACATGACGCATTCGGTGAAGTGGACGCAGACGATTCAGAACATGTATGATGCCGGAGTTCGCAAATTTGTGGAAATTGGGCCTGGCAAGACCTTGCGCGGCCTCGTTTCGAAGATTTTGAAGGGCAAAGAGGACGTCGAAATCAGCAATTTGGGGACGGCAGACGAGCTTTCATCTGTACTAGAATCCCTATAAATGAGATAATAGCCAAAGCAAATGGTTTTTTGCTACAGTGAATGAAATTTTTGGACCTTAGGCCTTCTGATTTGCCTCGGGTCTTCGGGAGGAATTCCACATGCCATTGTTTGCGTTGTCAAGCACACCTGGACAAGCCTTTTGGCTTTTTCTTGCGCTGGTCACGGTTTTGATCGTCGGGTTTTCGTTGTATTACCTGGTGCGAAACCGCCGTTTCCAGCTCTTGATTATGCAGACCCTGTCGCAGACGACAGACCAGATTGCTTCTTTGGATCGTTGCCATATTGATAATTTGGAGCCGACTCGGGAAGCCTTGCAGAATGATGCGTTTCCTTTATTGGGGGCTTTTGGAGACAAGTTGGTCAGCGATGCGGATCGGCTTTACCAAGGGAAATGGATCCAGGATCCGACACCCCAGCTGACGATTGACCGGATTTTGACCCGGGCGGATTATCGGGCGAATAGTATTGAGATTCCGATTCAGGTTTTGTCGGTGTCGGTCTTGGCGACGTCGGTGTTTTTGGTTTTTGGTTTATCGGGTGGCGATACGGCTTCGACTACGATCCGTTTGAGTTTCTTACCCGCAATTGTCGGCGCTGTTTTTGCGCTGGTGCTCTTTTTCCAAAGCTACCGTAACCGCCAATCCATGACCCGCGGCTTGACGCATATGGCGGAGACCATTATTGAGAAGGTTCCGGTGTTCCGTGAGCTCGCCGGGACGGCTGCGCTGATTGAATCATTCTTCCGCTACGATCGTCAGATGTCAGAATCGATTAGTGTACTAGCAAAGACCGTTGATGAACTCACGCATAATGAGCTGGCGGCGGCTTTGGCCAACAACGTAAAACTGGTCATGGAAGAGGAAGTGGCCCCTCCCCTCACGGAAGCGGCGAACACGCTCTCGGCCCTCGCCACGGAGCTGACCTTGCGCCAAGAGGACGGCATGCGGGACTTAGCGGACCACTTCGCCTCCTCGCTCGCCCTGAGCCTCGATGAGCAGCTTCGGCCTTTCTATCAGGAGATTTCGAACCTGACGCAGGACCTTTACGAGGCGAATAAGCAGACGGAGATTTCGCTCGGGATCATGCAGGAGTTCAAGCAGCAGAGCAACGATATCCAGCAGGGCCTCCTCCATACGATCGCCGAACTTGACGAGCAGCGCTCCAATTGGCAAGAGGACTTGCACCGCAGCGCCGACGCAACCCAAAGCCTCGCGGAGACGTCGAAACGCCTTGCGGGTCTCCAAGCCGGCACCGAGCTGGGCCTTCGCGATTCGCTTCAGGATCTGCAAAGCCAGATCCAAGAGCTCCAAGATGGCCTGATTCGCGTGACGCAAGGGCTCCATCTGGAGAACCAGCAAGGGCGTGATACGGTGCGGGAATTCAGCGAAAGCTCCCAGCGAACCCTGGGCGATATGCGCCAACTCTCGAAGCTTTTGGTGGACCAAACGGATCTTTTGGCCGGTCAAAACGAAGCCATTCGCGCCTCGGTCGGGGCTCTAGAACAAGGCCTTAACAGTTCTGTTGCGACCTTCTCCACCCAAATCCTCTCGGGCGTGAACCAAACCTTGGATACTTTCGACGACGGGCTGGCTGAGATTTCCGACCGCCTTTCAAATACCACCGCTGAAATTAACGACACGGTGGGCGCTTGGGTTTCCGACGTCCGCTGGAGCGAAGAATATCGCTACCGGAACCGCGTCGAACGCGAAAACGAAAAGTCCGGCCAAAAAGAAGCCCTCATGAGCATTTTGGGCGCTGATCTGCCGTCACGCGGCGGTGCTGCCGGCTCGATGAAAACCGGTGCTGACGGCTTGATGAAAACCGGTGCTGACGCAGATAAAAAGGAGGGAGAGTCGCTTGAGTAAACAAGAGAATGATCGTGAAACAGGCTTCTCCCCTGCTGAAGATAATCGTCTTCCTTTGGAGCTCTTTGCTGAAGAAGCCATGCGCCAAGAGCAGGCTTCTGAACCCGCTGCTGCTACCTATGAAGAGGCGGCTGTGTTTGATGAAGCTGCAGACTTTGATGAAGTGGCTGAATTTGAAGAAGCGCCTGCTGTTTTCGAAGCGGGTCCGATGCCAGGCGCCGAACGAGATTATCAGGCGGATGCGGATTTCATAGCGCCCAATGACGAACTTCCCGATTCTGCGCTAGACAGTCCGGAGGAGCCGGGTGAAGAATATCCGCCGGCTTCTTTCCTGCGCTCGACGCCGCCGCAAGCCAGTAAGGCGACCTTCTTGCCGCCGATGGTAACCCCGGAAGAACCAATTAATTCGTCGACGAATGAGGAACTCGCGAGTTTGGTCCGAGCGGATCGGGCGTCGTCGAGGGCTTTTTCACAGCCGCCGCGTGCCACGAGGTCTGGCCGCGCGGCCCGGAGTGCCGGTCTCGATATGACCGACGAATACAAGACGCGCGGCAAGTTCCGCAACAGTTTGAATATGGTACGCGAACAGCATCCTTACATCATGGAGCGGCCGCTCACGATTTCGGATGAGGAAGCGGCTGACCTGATCGAGCGAATCCGCAGTTTCCCCCTGTACAATGTCCAAGATTTGGCCATGGAGCTGAATTCTGAGGAGATCAAGCGAATCTTCCATTGTCTGCTCCTCATCAATGACACAAGCACCTATCGCGCCATTCAGCAGCTCGCTTCTTTGCGTGCCAGTTGGAGTCTTTATACGGTTGGTTGGTCGACTTTGCAACGCAATTTCCCGCACCGTTGGGTTCAACAGACTTTGGAACTTGTGTATAACACCTTGGAGAGTGACCCTTCCCGCTCGGCGGTTCGCCCGACCTATATGCGCCGAGCGATTGGCGATCTGGTCAATTTAGGAAAGTCCGATAATGGTTTTGTTTCAGACGTGGTTCGCAATTTGAATCAAGCCTACAATGCTTCACCAGAAGAAGGTTTGGAGTCTTTCTTGGAGGATTATCAGATCCTGATCGATACGCCTTTTGGGGGCAGTGTCTTGGGTGAATTCTTCAAAAAAGCCGACCTCCCCGTCCTCTACCGCAAGAAGGAAATTCTCTGCCAGTCGCTGCCTTACATGCATCCGGCTTTGGCCGCGGAAGTCATCTCTCGTGTCATTGCCTCGCGTGACCCGATTGTCAATGAGAAAAAGTATATTTACCGCCAAGTGGCCGACAGCTTCCTGCATCGGGAGGCTCAACACCCGATGTGGCCTTACATGAGTGCAGATTTGCAGCGTTCGTATAATCGTTGGTACATCAATGACCGCCTGGAAAATCAGACGATGATGTACCCGGGCAAGCGCGATTTCTTGATGACCTATGTGGAAGATATCGAAGATGTGGCGATGCTGACAACGGACCTAATGGCGATTCGTTTTGAAGATTTCATCTTGATCGACGACCGTCGCCGTGGCGATAGCTGTATTTTCTACGACAATACGACCGTCCGCGAACTCCTCTTACGAGGCCTCGATGAGAAAGATCTCGGCAATCCGAACCTCCCCGCTCGCGATGTCAAAGATGCGGTCAAAGCGGACCGCCTGAACGGCGTCATGCGCCTCAGCTTCTCCGCCGGCAACCTCCATTACTCTCGCGAGTTTATGGATCGCCTCTTAGGTCACCGCACTTCGCATCGCCGTGAAAATATTTTGAAGAATTGGTTTAAGTAGGGGTGCTGTCGTTCTCGCCTCCTTTATGAAAAACGCTCGCTGGTTTGGCGAGCGTTTTTTGTTGGCTTGTCTGTCTCTACGCTTGTCTGTTTCTGGGCTTGTTTCTACGCCTGTCTGTTTCGACGCTCGCCATTTTATGCGAGATTGGATAGCAAGTTTACGACAACTTCGGCGGAGACGGCGGCGGCCTCGGCTTCGAAATTCAAATAGTCATCGCTGGTGTAGGATTTGTCCGCTTCATCCGAGATAGCGCGGACGATTAGGCAAGGAATTTGGGCCGAGGCCGCCGTATGCGCAACAGCGGCGCTTTCCATATCGACGGCAATGGCTTCTGTTAGGCTGATGATGCGATCTTTCTTTTCTTGCGAATCAATAAAATCATCACCGGAAGCTATGCGCCCCTCATAAACCTTAGTGGAGGGTGGAACGGCGGCTTTGGCCAAAGCCCTAAGTCCCGCATCGGTCGGGAATTCGCGGAGGAATGGGTAATATCCTTTGAGAATCTGGAGGGGAAAATCATGGTAGATGAGTTCGGTGGCGAGGACGAGGCTGAGCGTGCCGAGGCCGGGCTGGAGGCTGCCGGCAATCCCGGTATTAATGAGGGCCTCGGCGCCGCAATGGTCGATGAGAATCTGGCTGAAGGTCGCAGCATTGACCTTCCCTACCCCACTTACACCCATAAAAAGATCATGCTTGGGGGTCTTCACGTGATAAATCGTCCGCCCTTGGATGGTTTGTTCGGTGGCTTGGGTTGTTGTTTGTGTTGTTTGTGTGTCGCTGTTTGGAGTGGTTGTTTGTGGGGTGCTGTTTGGGGTGGTTGTTTGTGGGTCGCTGTTTGGGGTGGTTGTTTTTTCGTTGTCGTTTGGCGTATGTGCTTCTGTCTTGCTGAGCGTTTGCAAAATATCGTCGAGCTCCATCTTCATTGCTGCTATGATTCCGATTTTCATCCTTATCCCTTTCTGTTTGGGTGCGCCTTTTGATTGTTGTGTTGTTTTTCTTGTGGGCGGGCCCACTTAGCTTATTCAGTCATCTCAAAATCCAGAAAAAATTGTATCACTTCTTGCCCTTTTGGTCGAAAGACAAGTTTTTCAGCTTATGTCGTTTGTTATGTGGGTTTGTTTAGGGTTTCCGCGGGGGTTTTCCGGTTCGTATAGGCTTCTTGTGATTACATAATTCGTTATGCTGGTCAGGATCTGCAGGAATCCAAGTTTAACATATTATCCGTTCATAAATTTTCCGGGAAACGGCTTCTGAACTGGCTTTTTGGGGTTATTTATCCCGGTATGTAGCCCTGCCCAACAATTTTCTCCGTATTTTCTTGGATCGGTGCAGATCCTGACCACCTTACCATGTTATATAAGCGTTTTACCAACCTTGTTTTCTAATAATCACTAAGATCTGAGTCTTAATGACCCAAACAAGAATTCAAATTATAGATTTTCTCTCTCGCAACCAATATATAACTAGATACCTGGACAAAACTCATCTCGATCCGAATTTAACATATTACTTATTAGCATATTTCCCTCAAAACACCTCCTAAACGTCCCGATCGGGGTTATTTTGAAGTGATTGACTACATTCCTCTGCCCAAAACTCGTCACGATCTTGGATCGAGACGAGTTTTGTCCACTTTAACTTGTTATATAGCGATTTTGTCTACCATGTTACCTTATTATCGTTCGAATCTGAGGGAGATCACACTGAACAAGAACCCAAAATCAAGAAATCCTTTACTTTACCTGAAACCATAATAAGATACCTGGACAAAACTCAGCGATATCCGGATTTAACATATTACCCATGACGAAATTTCCCTTAAACCCCCTCCAAAACAGCTCAGTCAGAACATTTTTGAAGTGATTGACTACTGATCTCTACCCAATCTTTACCCAAAACCCGTCGCCAGCTTGGATAACGCCGAGTTTTGTCCACTTTAACTTGTTATACAGTGATTTTACCCACCTTGCTGTCTAATAATCACTCAAATCTGAGGGATATCGACCCGAACACGCACCGAACACAAGAGTCCCTTCCGCCAAAACACTAAGTCAACGCAAGGATTGCATCTCCAAGGGATCACTTGAAACAACG
>CAZCLL010000125.1:3789-7219 GCA_964499555.1 uncultured Fastidiosipila sp. | reverse complement strand
TCGGTGCGTGTTCGGGTGATATCCCTTATTGCTAGCGATTTTTCGGCGGCAAGGTTGGCAGGGACAATAGGTAAGTAGTTAAGATGGTCAAGATCCGTCGCTGTCCATACTTACCATGTTATCTAAGTGTCGGTTTTTGACAAAACAGATCCCAAACAAGTCTCGGAACACTTGCTGGAGGGTCATTTCTGGGAAAAGCAAGCGATAGGTAATATATTTTACGTGGATAACGACAAATCCTGACCAGTGTATCTAGTTACGCAAGTTAAAACGATGTGCACTAACGACGATTCATCTCAAAACCCCTCAGATTCCTGTAATCATTAGAAAACAAGGTGGGCAAATTGAATAGATAACTTATTAAGATGGTCAAGATCCGCAGGAATCCAAAAAGATGCTGATGTTTTTCCGGATGTGGCTGGAAAAACCTCTTTGAATCGGCTCGATCGGAGCCAAAATGCTCTTACTAGCCTGTTTTTGGGTCGATTGCGGGGAAATTTCCCGAAGGGTAATATGTTGAATTTGGATCGCTGCAGATCCTGACCAGCGTATCTTGTTATGCAAGTTATAACTGTGAGCACTCAGGACAATTCATCTCAAAACCCCTCAGATTCCTGTGATTATTAGAAAACAAGGTGGGCAAAATGAATGGATAACTTATTAAGATGGTCAAGATCCGCAGGAATCCAAAAAGATGCTGATGTTTTTCCGGATGCGGCTGGAAAAACCTCTTTGAATCGGCTCGATCTGAGCCAAAATGCTCTTAACATCCTGTTTTTGGGTCGATTGCAGGGAAATTCCCCGAAAGGTAATATGTTGAATTTGGATCGCTGCAGATCCTGACCAGTGTACCTTATTACACAAGTTAAAACTATGGGCATTCAAGACGATTCGTCTCAAAACCCCTCAGATTCATGTAATTATTTGAAAACAAGATGGGTAAATTGAATAGATAACTTATTAAGATGGTCAAGATCCGCAGGAATCCAAAAAGATGCTGATGTTTTTCCGGATGCGGCTGGAAAAACCTCTTTGAATCGGCTCGATCGGAGCCAAAATGCTCTCAATATACTATTTTCGGGTCGATAGCAGGGAAATTCCCCAAAGGATAATATGTTGAATTTGGATTGCTGCAGATCCTGACCAGAGTATCTTGTTACATAAATAGATAGAGATAGAAATCTTTGCTAATCTGCCTACAGAGCTCAAAACCTTGCACCCGTAAGGGGCGATTCGTTATACTGATTCTCGGCATGGCCAATGAGGAGCCTCTGACATCTTTCAGTTCAGCTTTCTAGGTCCGGCATAGATTACTTTCGGGTGACGTCTTCACCTCAGAAGGAAGGAAAACACAGATGAACAAGAAACTCCTCTACCTGACGGAGGCAGCGATGACTGCTGCCCTCTACATTGTCCTGACGATTTTAGTCCAGCCAATCGCCACCGGTCCCGTTCAATTCCGAATATCTGAAGCCTTGATGCTTTTGCCGGCATTGTTACCGGCTGCTGTGCCCGGTCTTTACCTAGGTTGTGTTTTGGCGAATGTGTTGATGGGTTTAGGCTGGGTCGATATTGTTTTCGGTGGGCTGGCTACCTTATTCGCTGCTCTTGTAACTCGCTATTTGGCACAGCGTTTCGGTTTGGCTCCCTCAACGGAGATTAGCTATAGCCGTCAGGAACTTTTGCGGAAGCCGGCACTTTGGCTCTTGCCTTTGCCATCGATTCTATTCAACGCTCTCATTGTTGGCTTCTACTTGCCCCTTCTCATTCCTATGGAGAATACGAATTTTTTGATTGCCGTTCTGATCAGTATGTTCCAGTTGGCCCTTTCGGAAGCCGTTGTTGTGTACTTGGTGGGTATTCCTTTTTTCCTAGGGCTTTATCCCTTTTTTACGCGCCTCGCCAAAAAACGCCACTCCATAGTACAATCATAGAAAGTATAGAGTTTCGGCTTCGGGTCGCCACCGCGAATCCGTGGCTGCAAATGGAGTTTTCGGCTTCGGGTCGCTACCGCGAATCCGTGGCCGCAAATAGAGTTTCGGCTTCGGGTCGCCACCGCGAATCCGTGGCCACAAATGGAGTTTTCGGCTTCGGGTCGCCACCGCGAATCCGTGGCCACAAATGGAGTTTTCGGCAACGGATCGCCACCACGAATCCGTGGCCACAAATAGAGTTTTCAGCCACAGATCGCACCGCGAATCCGTGGCCGCAGAATGATTGAGGCAGCGATTTGGCACACTATTATGACGAACAACCGGAAGTCGCCAGCAAGGAACAAGAAATAAGCTTTTCTTATGGCGGCATCACCCTTCATTTCCTTACGGATGCTGGGGTTTTCTCCAAGATGCATGTGGATGAGGGATCAGGGCTTTTGCTTGAGGGCTTAGCAGCCACGCTTGATGTGCTAGCCTCGTCGGATCCTGCTCGTTATCGCCAGCTGGTTCGCGGGAAATGCTTGGACTTGGGTTGTGGTTATGGTGTCTTGGGGATTTCTGCGAAAAGACGCTACACGGCACAGACGTGGACTTTTTCTGATGTGAATGAGCGGGCCTTGGACCTTACCGCCAGAAATGCAGATGCCAATGGCATTTATCGTCCTCAGACAGTGAAGAGCAACGGTTTCGCGAACCTGCCAGATGCTTATGACCTGATTCTCTCGAACCCTCCGATTCGTATCGGCAAGGAAGCCCTCTATGACCTTTTTCGCGGGGCCGCCTCGCACTTGCTCCCAGGTGGCCTCGTCCTTCTGGTGATCGGGAAGAAGCAGGGGGCGGAGTCCGCCGGCCGTTTCCTGAAGACCTTGTTTTCGGAAGTAGACATTGCCCTGAAGAAAAAAGGCTTCTTCGTCTACGCTTGTTCGGGGGCTTTGGCCAAAGCCGCAGCCACAACTGAGGCTGACGAAGCAGTGGCCAGCGAGGTGCCAGTATGAAACGGATTTGGCAGTGTTTCTTGCCTCTGGCGCTGGTACTCTCGATCTTGCTCGCTGCTTGTGGGACCAGGGGGGAGTCGCCTTGGCTTGGCGATTACAATTACAATGCGTTGGTGGCTTGGATTGAGCCTTTGAGCCAGGAAGATGGCGATTATTTGGAGTATCGCGAGGTACTGGATCTCGAAGCGATGGTCACGTCGACCGATTTGCCGATTGTGATTTGTGTCCGGCAGAAGACGGATCAAGCGGCTTCGACGGTCATTCCTCAAATGGAAGATTGGGCCTACCGCTATAACGGGCAAGCCTGGTTTATTTTTGCCGATGCTTCGGCCCAGGATCCGCTCATGGCGAACCTGCAATATACGGTCACCCCGACTTTTTTCCTGATTAAGCGGGGGGCGGTTTTGATGTATGCGTCTTGGCAAGAAGAAAATGCTTTGCGATTGTTAGAAGAAGCCTTAGTTAAAGAAATACAAGGAGCGTAAGTATGAGAGAAATCTG